>CALIEP010000074.1 GCA_938022345.1 uncultured Actinomyces sp. | reverse complement strand
AACGTACAGGAGCAATGCGCCGCATGACCACGGATGAGCAGGTTAAGAATGCATTCGTGAGCGCTCCTCAGACAACGCGTGCCCACCTTCGCTCGAAGGTGATCAATGCCGCTGAGGAAGCTGGTGTCGAACTTGCTCTCGATTGGGTTCGTGCGTCACGGATTGACGATCCGAATCGCTATGTTCTGATGAATGATCAATTTGCGACATCGTCTTTGGCGGTTGAGGAATTTATCTCTAGCCTTGGTTCACCACACGAGGTTTTCCCTGCATGAGTGGAAAACACCTTTCTTCGCGACTCCATCCAGTCGCTCAGGAACACCGAGAAGAAATGGGGCAGGCAAGAAAACCTTCGCGCCGTAGAGGCCGTCGGATTCTTATTGCCTTTTCCGTATTGATTCTGATCTGCGCGCTGATTCTTGGATGTATCTGGTTTCTTCGCCCTTCTTCAGAGGAATCCTTGGAAGGGCACTCGCCTCGTTCGGTATTGAGCGCAGTCGAGGTGTCTGGACGTGTTGGTGCAACACCGACACTTAAACTGAGCCAGCCCCTTCAAATTGTCAGTACAAAACACCAGATCTTGTCGCAGGGCGAGGGCCGCGCCATTACAGCGGGAACACCGGTCCTGCTCTCAGTGACAGTATTCGACTCAACAACGGGTGAGATTCTGTCTCCTAACGGGCGCCCGCGTCTCATCGTCGGGCGTGCCGATGATGACTCTCTTGGTGCCGATATGGCACACGAAGTCAATGGGCGAGCCGAAGGAAGTCGCCTGCTCGTTGCACGTCCTCTTCCCTCAGTCTCCGATAGCACAGCATCTCCCACACCGACTGCCCGCACAACCAAAGGTGAAATTGTCGTCATTGATATTCTCCCCACTTTGGCCTCGGGGCAGGCATCTGCCCAGGCCAGCGGTTCGGGGCCGCTTGAAGTGACGATGCGAGATGAAGGCCCCATCATTAAGCATGGGGATCAACTTCCCACCGGTCCGACAACGCAGCCGCTCCTGACGGGAGCCGGAGCGCAGGTGCGTTCTGATGACGACATTGTCGTTCAGTACTTTGTCAGTGGGTGGACTGACGGAATTGAGCGCCAATCGACCTGGCGTACCGGCGTGCCAGAGCGGGTTCGACTCAGTGAACTCATGCCTGGACTTCGTCCGCTTCTTATTGACCAGAAAGTCGGCTCTCGGCTCGCGATTACTTTGCCTCCTGATCAGGCGACCGGTGACGATACCTTGTGCATCGTGATTGATATTTTGGCAACCACCCCAACCTCATAATGTGGTTGCTCTCGAAGCGTTCGCACTGGTTATGAGAGACTACAAATATGCTCAGATGGCTTACTGCTGGTGAATCACACGGTCCTGCGTTGGTTGCTACCCTTGAGGGCCTTCCTTCGGGTATCGAGCTTACGACCCAGACTATTCGCGATGCTCTTGCGCGTCGGCGCTTAGGAGCCGGTCGTGGTGCTCGCCAAAAGTTTGAGGCCGATGAGGTCCGTATCCTCGGCGGAGTACGTCATGGTAGGACCACCGGTGCTCCTATCGTCATTGAGATTGCGAATAGCGAGTGGCCTAAGTGGGAGAAGGTCATGTCCGCTGATCCTGTCACGCGTGAAGATCTATTGATCGACGCTGGCAAGGGGGACGAACGTGAGGTTGCGCGTAATAAGCCCCTGACGAAGCCGCGCCCGGGTCATGCAGATTTGCCCGGGGTTCTATCCTACGACCTCGCGGAAATTCGTCCTGTACTTGAGCGGGCAAGTGCGCGAGAAACTGCAGCTCGGGTTGCCCTTGGTGCCTGCGCCGAGGCCTATCTTCGTCAACTCGCTGGAATTCAGTTAGTTTCCCACGTGGTAGCCGTTGGCCCTGTTCAGGGACAGTCACGTGCCCTTCCGCTCCCTGAAGACGAGGTTGCACTGAACGCTTCGCCTATGCGCTGCCTAGATGCTCAGGATGAGGCGCGATTCCTCGAGTGCGTTGAGGAAACACGCTCCTTGGGAGATACCGTTGGCGGTGTTGTTGAGGTTGTTGCATGGGGCGTTCCGATCGGTGTTGGTACGCATGTTCAGGCGGATCGCCGGCTTGACACTCAATTAGCCGCAGCATTGATGTCGATCCAGTCTGTGAAGGGCGTCGAAATCGGTGATGGCTTTGCGCAGTCGCGTCTTCGCGGTTCACAGGCTCATGACGAGATTGAGCGTGTCCATGGATGCGTTCAACGTAGCTCGAACCATGCCGGTGGTATCGAAGGTGGGACATCCAATGGCCAGCCGATTGTCGTCCGTGCTGCTTTCAAGCCAATCTCAACGGTTCCTCATGCGTTGAAAACAATTGATCTGGCAAATGGAGAGGAGGCTCGAGCGCTCCACCAGCGCTCTGACACCTGCCAGGTAGTTCCCGGTGCTGTTATTGCCGAGGCCGAGGTTGCCTTGGTTCTTGCGCGCGCGATAGCTGACCATGCCGGAGGGTACTCCCTCTCAGAGTGCGCGCGTAATCTCTCTGCCTATCTCTCTCGTATTGATGAACGCCTGGGGAATGTGCAGTGACCAGAAAGCAGATCGTTCTTGTCGGCATGCCTGCTTGTGGAAAGAGCAGAGTAGGACGGGAACTTGCCGTGGCTCTGGGGCTTGAACATCGTGATTCAGATGCCTTGATCGAGGAATCTACCGGCCGTAAAATTTCGGAGATTTTCTCAACCGATGGTGAGGAATACTTCCGACAGCTCGAAGAAGAAGTTATTAAGCAAGCTCTGGTATATCCGGGGGTTCTCTCCTTAGGTGGGGGAGCGCTCACTCGAAAAGTGACCCGTGAACGCCTGCGCGACCGCTTTGTGGTCTATATCAAGGCAGAGCTCCCTGAATTACTTCGCCGATCGCAGGGCTCGGATCGCCCTCTGCTCGCGGGAGATGCACAAGCGCGTCTGGAAGAGCTATGGGAAGCACGTAAGGAATATTTTCCGGAGGTTGCCTCGCTTGAGGTTCAAACCAGTTCTGAACCTGTTACTCATGTTGTTGAGCAAATTCTTCGAGAGATTGGTGAAGACGATGAGCGTGACGATTCCAGTCAACGTTGATACTCCCTACGACGTCGTTATCGGAAGGGATCTGTCGAAGGAGGTCCTTCAGCAGGTTTTACGCGAGAATACGACGAAGCTTCTCATCGTTTGCGCACCACACGTGAGTAACTACGCTCGTGAATGTGCATCTCAGCTTGAAAGCCTAGGTTATGAGGTTTCTACACAGATTCTTCCAGATGGGGAAGACGCGAAAACCATTGAGGTGATGACCTCTCTGTGGGATTGCGCCGGAAGATTGAGACTCGGCCGCGCAGATGCTGTGATTGCCATTGGTGGGGGAGCTACAACAGATGTTGGGGGATTCCTTGCTGCTTCGTGGCTGCGTGGCATTGATTTCATTGCAGTGCCCACCACCTTGCTTGGGATGGTTGATGCCTCGGTTTGAGGCAAGACCGGTATCAATACCCCCGTGGGTAAGAACCTAGTTGGTGCCTTCCATTCTCCGCGACGCGTTGTTGTTGATCTCGATCGCCTTGGAACTTTGAGCCACGATGACTATCGCGCGGGGCTTGGGGAGGTTGTGAAATGCGGTTTTATTTCAGATCCCGAGATCCTCGCGATCGTCGAAAGTAATCCCGAGGCTGTTTATGATCCACGTTCTGAGGAGATCACTGAACTCATAGAACGATCCATTGCCGTTAAGGCTCGAGTAGTGGGTGCCGATCTTCATGAGAGCGGTCCCCGTGAATTCTTAAACTATGGGCATACGCTGGCGCATGCGATCGAAAAAATTGAGAACTTCCACTATCGCCACGGTGAGGCAGTGGCTATCGGTTGTGTGTTTGCAGCTCATCTTGCGCAGCGTCGAGGGATGCTGAGTGAAGCCGATGTTCAGCGTCATATTGAGGATTTCTCAGCCCTTGGACTTCCAACCTTCTATGAAAGGGCCTCGATCGATGCATTGCTCGAGGTGATGCTCTCGGATAAGAAGGTACGTGCCGGTGTTTTGCGTTTCGTTCTTCTCGATGGAGTGAACCATCCTGTTACGGTGAAGGTTAATCCGCAGGAAGTTATTGATTGCGCTGTGTCGATGGGAATGCGACAGTGAATGTGAGTGAGCATCCGATTTTGGTTCTTGTTGGGACCTCTGGAAGCGGAAAAACTTGCGTTGCACAGGAAATTGCTAAGAGCTGTGGCTTACGAGTGCAAGAAGATCAAGAACTTCTTGCTTCCTTATATTCGCGATCATTTGATGAATTAGTTCTGGATGAGCGTTTTCCCTTGCAAGAGGCGTTAGAGAACGTTGGATTCCAGCTTTTGTCCAGTGGCTGCGATATTGCTGTGTTGTCACCCTCGCAGGTTAATAGTTCTCGGATTCTTTCCAAGCTTTCGCAGCTGGTTGATGAAGGCACTTCAGTTGTGCTTTTGAAGACTTCCATCGATGAGGCTGCGCGTCGCGTGGGACTCAATGCTCCGCGTTCTGTTGGATTGGGGATGCCAAGAGCGTTATTTGCTGCGATGAGCCGGCAATTGGATCGCACTTATCAAGATCTGGCCACTTTCTCATGTGATACTGGCGAAAATACGGCGCGTGAGGTAGCGGATACCATCATTGCGGCGTGTAAGATAGCCACGGTTTAAGCTCACCCGATTTGGGAGGATTTTATAGTGGCAACGACAAATGATCTGAAGAACGGCACCGTTATGGTGAGCGACGGCCAGCTCTGGCAGGT
>CALIEP010000073.1 GCA_938022345.1 uncultured Actinomyces sp. | reverse complement strand
ACAGAATCAGATGCATTAGCGCTTGTCGCAGCCTCCCGGTGAATGCGTGGGGCCGATGCCAGACGCGTCGATGTGTGGATGTCTCCAGTCGAGCATGACGCGGTGCACGAGCAGGGCGAAGTCCTACGCCGAGAGGGATTTAGGCCGCGGATCTTCGCCGTGAATTCTTCGGGGCGTGTGGAGTATTCGGATTTAGGGCAAGCAGAGTTTGAACGTGCGGCATTAATGTCAATGACGTGGGTGTGTTCTGAGCTTGGAACCATTGAACCAGTGGGTGAATTTGCCAGCTTTGTTCACGACGCACGGGCGGATCAAGCGCCTCTTCTGCATTCGGATGCCGCTCAAGCAATTGGTTACTGCGACGTTAATTTTGCTCAATCTGGCTTAGATCTATTGTCGATCGGTGGTCATAAAGTCGGTGCTCCTGTTGGTACGGGTGCACTGATCGTCCGTCGAGGGATCACGATGGTCACGGACCGGCCCGGTGGGGGACACGAACGTGGAATCCGTTCTGGAACCCCCGATGTTGCCGGGGCCTGTGCGCTTGCAACTGCCCTCGAATTTGCAGTGGAGCATCGCCTCGAGCGTGTCCAACGTGCGCAGCAGCTCCGTGAGCGTCTTATTTCTGGCCTCCCCCAGGGAGTGCGTTTAAGTGTTGACCCAGCTACGGCCTCGGCAGCAATTATTCACTTATTGATCCCCACTCACCATCCCGAGGCAGTTCTCTTGGCTATGGATATGGCAGGTGTAGACGTGTCTGCTGGCTCGGCATGTCATGCCGGAGTGACTCGGCCCTCGCGTGTTGTGATGGCCCTTGGCTACAGTGAAAATCAAGCACTTGGTGTGCTGCGGGTTTCCACGGGTATGGAAACTACCGTAGAAGATATTGATGCTTTTCTTTCAGCGCTTCCCGCCGCAATCCGAGCGGGACAGGCATTGGATGAACGAGACAGGATGGATGCATGAGGGTTCTTGCGGCTCTATCGGGTGGAGTGGACTCTGCAGTCGCGGCAGCGAAGGCTGTAGAGGCCGGACACGAGGTCGTTGGAGTGCATATGGCCCTATCGTCTCAACCTCAAGAATGCCGTTTGGGTTCGCGCGGCTGTTGTTCGGTTGAAGATGCTGCTGATGCTGCTCGTGCTGCCGAAATCATGGGTATTCCATTTTATGTGTGGGATCTTGCGGAAGAATTTGAGCAGACAGTCATCACTGACTTCGTTGAGCAGTACAAGGCCGGACATACTCCGAACCCTTGTGTTCGTTGCAACGAATTCGTCAAGTTTAGGGAGCTTGCCCAGCGTGCGCGGGCGCTGGGGTTTGATGCGGTTTGTACGGGCCACTACGCGCGTATTGTTCAGACAGATTTGGGTCCTCAGCTCCATCGCGGACGTGACGAGGCAAAAGATCAGTCCTATGTGCTTGCAATTATGGGACCCGAAGAACTTCCACGTGTAATTTTCCCCCTGGGAGATGCTCCATCGAAATCATGGGTGCGTTCTGAAGCGGAAAGAATGGGGCTCGGAGTATCAAATAAGCCGGATTCTTACGATATCTGCTTCATTCCTGATGGAGATACGCAGGGCTTTTTGCGTTCACACCTCGGGAGCAACCCGGGCGACATTGTTGATACTGAGGGCCGCGTTGTGGGTCGTCACGATGGCTACTGGAATTTCACCGTTGGTCAGCGACGAGGGTTGAACTTGGGTAACCCGGCAGCCGACGGGCGGCCTCGATATGTCGTTGAGACGAAGCCTCAGCTCAACCAGGTTGTCGTTGGTGCTTCTGAATTACTCTCTGTCTACCATATTGATTGTTCTGAACTTGTGTGGCTTGCACCTGATGATTTGGGAGAGATCAATTAGGTTGCCACACGCGACTTTGGCCCAGGTCTTGGCCAGCGCTGCCTAAATGAAGTCGATGAGGGAGTTGTGACAGCTCAGATTCGTGCGCATGGGGTGCCCAGCGTCGTGACCGAGCTTGTTCGAGAGAATGATGAAGACGGAAGCTCACGGCTGTCCGTGACTTTGGCACAGCCAATCCGCGGTGTCGCTGCGGGGCAATCTTTGGTCCTGTACCGGGGGACTCGAGTGATTGCCTAGGCGACAATTGAGCGCGCATACCGAGGGTAGGTAAGCGCGGCCCCGTAAGGGCAAAGGAATTTATCAGTGCGCAAGATGGGACTCGAACCCACACGTCAAAGACACTGGAACCTAAATCCAGCGCGTC
>CALIEP010000072.1 GCA_938022345.1 uncultured Actinomyces sp. | reverse complement strand
CACACGAGCGACCTTACGCAGAGCCGAGTTCGTCTTCTTAGGGGTTGTGGTGTACACACGGGTGCACACGCCACGACGCTGGGGGGAGCCCTTCAGCGCGGGGGTCTTCACCTTCGCACGCTTGGAGCTGCGGCCCTTGCGGACGAGCTGCTGAATGGTAGGCACTGGTTCTCCAGTTCAATTCCGTCTACGGTTTAAGGATTTCCTTAAACCCATGTCTCAGTCTTCCGCGACTGTTTGAATCCCCCAGCGCGCACAGCGATCCGCCAGGGGCCGGTGTGCCATGATAACGGGCCTAGTCCTCGTCAGAGAATGACACCCGGAGCTCCGACGGAGGGAGCCCGCGCGTTCCACATGTGGCTCATAGTCACCGCGATGAGATCACGGAGAAGAACCGCTCGGGAACTGTCCACACGAAATGTGGACATAGGAAACCCGCACAGTCACGGGTACCGCGTTCAAGAATAGTCAGCTATTCCCAGTCCCGTCAAAGCCAGATTGTTCACATTGCTTGTGGGACTGACCACTTCTGACTTAGCTCGCCCATTCCTGTTTTC
This sequence comes from uncultured Actinomyces sp., assembly GCA_938022345.1. Taxonomy (GTDB): domain Bacteria; phylum Actinomycetota; class Actinomycetes; order Actinomycetales; family Actinomycetaceae; genus Pauljensenia. Next base: position 2,783 of record CALIEP010000072.1, on the reverse strand, counting down.
GCTCGCCCATTCCTGTTTTAGCTCACTCACCTGCGGCCTTAGAACAGCAATAGGCCCGGAATCAGTGAGCTAAACCAGGAGTACACCGCTCTAGAACAGAACCAGCGCTAGGTGAAAGCTCCCCGTTGCACCGCTCGCTATCCCTCTTTCCACAGGAGTACCCAAGAATCGGCGTTTTCCACAACTACATCGTTCGTACTTTCGGCGTCGCCTACTAATGGCGACACTTGCAAAATGAGCCCCGTTACCATTGAAAACATTCAAACTCGACATAACGCATTCCGCCATTTACGCGAAGATTCAGAGGTCTGCCGAATTCGCCGAGGGTATTATGCGCGTTTTCATTCCCCAGACAAAGTTCCTCTCTGGGATTTGTGGCAGGCCGTTGCACTCTCCCGCGTATTCGCATCAGCTGCGCTTGCCCGAAGCGGTCGTGTATTTACCGGAAGATCCGCCCTGCTTCTTCTCTCAATCCATACATGGGTGACGAATCCGAATGTTGAGTATTGGTGTGAAGACCGGGGTAGACGAACTATCCCCTTCGCCAGTGTGAAGTTTCAGAATATGTGCGTTCCTCCGTGTGCGATTACTCTTCGTTCTCACAAACCCCACACGGTGGTGCGGCTTCCCGACGGCCTCGCTGTTGAGTCTGTTGAAAGCGCAGTAGTTCGAATTGCACTCAAGGAAGAACCTCTTGAGGCCTTTGTAGCTGCGTGCATGGCGTTACATTCGCTTTCAGACTTTTCGCATTTTGCGCTGGAAATATCTCGAACTCGCGTTGAGATAGCAAGAGAGAGACTCTTCGCCGTTTTAGACGATCGACTATCGCACCGGAACTATGCGATAGCGCATTCGATTCTCGCTTTTGCCGACGGTGGCTGCGAAAACATTTTCGAGGCCGCGGTTCTTTGGGTGGTCCGCACTCTTTACTCGGGTGAAGTGGTCACACAATTTGAGATTCACGGCAGATATGGCCGCTACTTCGGCGACATTGTTATTCCTACTCTCCAGTTGATCATCGAGACAGATGGAGTGAGCAAACTTTCTCTTCCGCGTTCAGACGGATTATCCGCAGAACACGCATGGATGCGTCGCCAGCAGGATCTCATTAATCTCGGATGGAAAATCTTTAGAGTCTCTTGGGCAGACCTTGAAGACTTCCCAGCTTTACGTCGTGCTATTGCATCAAATTTAGGGGTGAAACATCTTCCGCCGAGCTCGGAATGCGCACGAATATGGTCTGTTCCCAGCGCCGAATGCGACGGACCAAAACGTCGCATCCACACAAATAGGCATCGCTCAGTCGGATTTGTAAGCACCGATGACCAGCCGGACTCCGGGTTTGGCTCACACATTCCTGGTTTAGCTCGCTCACCTGCGGCATCAGGACAGCAATAGGACAGGAATCAGTGAGCTAAACCAGGAGATGGCGGAGTGCGGAGTGCGGAGTGAAAAGTGCGAAGGGCAGAGTGCGGAGGACGACGCGCCGCAGACGACAGAAGACAGACGGAGGACACCGACCGGTGCCGACATAACGACACACATCGGGCCAACAGCAGAAGACAGACGAAGGTCTTAGCCGCCACGCAGAGACGGTAAAGGCCCGGTCTGCACAAGCAGACCGGGCCTTTACCGTCAATCACGAAGCCATTCGATTACAACCGAAACAGCTTCGACAGGATTACTCCTTGAAGGTCATACCGAAATCGATTGCACCAAGGGCATCCAGGAAGTCCGCGGACACCTGGCCATCTTGGAAATCAAGCTCGGAGTAGTTCGAGTTCGCCATTGCCTCGGGGGTGGGCTCAACCGTGACGTTGTTGTAACGCGACAGGCCGGTACCAGCCGGGATGAGCTTACCGAGAATGACGTTCTCCTTGAGGCCAACAAGCTGATCCGACTTGCCGTTCATCGCGGCCTCAGTCAGGACCTTCGTGGTCTCCTGGAAGGATGCAGCAGACAGCCAAGAATCGGTTGCCAGCGAGGCCTTCGTGATACCCATGAGCATCTGACGACCGGATGCAGGCTGGCCACCTTCAGCAGCAACCTTGCGGTTCTGCGCCAAGTAGGCCATGCGGTCGACAAGTTCGCCGGGCATGAAGGAGGTGTCGCCGGGCTCCAGGATGGTGACCTTGCGGAGCATCTGGCGAACGATGACCTCGATGTGCTTGGAGTGGATACCAACGCCCTGATCGCGGTACACCTTCTGGACCTCGTCCACAAGCTGCTTCTGAGCCACGTTGCGGCCCATGATGCGCAGAACTTCCTTGGGATCCAGCTGGCCTTCGGTCAGTGCAGTACCGGCATCGATGTGCTGGCCCTCTTCAACCAGAAGCTTCTGGCGACGAGAAACCTCGACGACCGAATCTTCCTTACCGTCATCACGGATGATGACGATGCGACGTACCGAGGGATCTTCATCGTCAATGTGAACGCGACCAGCGGCCTCGTTCATCTTGGCTTCGACCTTCGGGCTACGCGCTTCGAAGAGTTCCTGAACACGAGGCAGACCCTGGGTAATGTCGGCTGCTGAGGCCGCACCACCGGTGTGGAAGGTACGCATCGTCAGCTGGGTACCGGGCTCACCAATCGACTGGGCGGCGATAATACCGACGGCCTCGCCGATATCCACCTGCTTGCCGGTGGCCAGTGAACGACCGTAGCAGGTCGCACAGGTACCAACCTGAGACTCACAGGTCAGGACGGAGCGGCAGACAACTTCCTCGACTCCAGCTGCAACCAGCTCAGCAAGCTGTGCATCACCGAGGTCATCGCCAGCGTGG
>CALIEP010000071.1 GCA_938022345.1 uncultured Actinomyces sp. | reverse complement strand
AGAGAGCTGGCCGGAGCCATCGCAGTAGATCTTGGCGCCTTCTGCGCTGGTCAGGAACTTTGCGAGCTTGACTGCTGCGTCAGACTGCTTGGCGCCATTCATGACGACAACGTTTTCGCCACCCATTGAGGTCGCTGCGCGCTTGTCCTTGGGCAGAGGCGCAACATCCCAGTCAAACTTGGCGTCCTTAGTAAGGGTTGACAGCTCCCAGGGGCCGTTGATCATCATCGCTGCCTTGCCGGTGATGAACTGGGTACGCGCATCTTCCTGGGTGTAGTTCGAAACGGCCTCGGACATGGAGCCGTCGTCGATCAGACCACGCAAGTATGCCAGAGTGGTTGCGCCAGAGGTGGCGTAGTCGTTCAGGTCACCGCCGGTCTGCCACACGAAAGGCAGGACCTGGAAGGTTGCGGACTCGGACTTCACGCCCGAGATCGCGAGGCCCTTCACATCGCCCTTGGTGGTCTTCTTTGCGACGTCCTTGAGGGATGCCCAGTCGGTGGGAACCTCGACGCCTGCGTCCTTGAGCATCTGCTTGTTGTAGTACAGAGCCAGGTTGTTGGAGTTTAGCGGAATACCGTAGGTCTTTCCACCGAACTCAACCGAGGACCAGGGGCCATCGAAGAAGTCAGACTTGTTGATTCCATCGTTGCTCAGATCCTTGAGCATTCCCAGGGATGCGAAGTTCTGGTTATCGACAACGTCGACGACTGCGACATCGGGAACCTGGCCGCCGACCGAGCCCTGAAGGATCGACTTGGACAGGTCTGCAAACGCAAAGGTGGTGCGCTTGACCTTGATGTCGGGGTTGGCCTTTTCGAACTCAGCGATCGATGCGTTGATCGAGTCATTGGCGGTTTCACCGCTCAGGTAGTCCCACATCTCAACGGTTACTTGACCGCCGGATGCACTGCCGGAGTCGGCCGAATCCGTCTTCGTCCCGGAGCATGCTGCCAGTCCCAGTGCCATAACTCCGGCACCGATAAAGGCAATCCCGCGCATTGTGCGCTTAGATGCGTATGCCATTCTTTCTCTCCTTTGAGTGTCGATAGTTGTCCGTCAACCAACTATCTAGATCCGTGTTTTCACGGATGAATAATGGGATGCACTCCAGTGGTGCATCTATGGTGAGTTCACTTCCACCTTCGAAAGTCTCACCAAGCATGTACGAGGCCGTGGCCTCTTGATCCTCATCACCGCAGCTGGGGGCGATGAGAAGTTGGCGCCACCGCGCACCTTGGGGAAGGTAGACGCGGGCGGTGCGGGAACCGGCCTCGGTAATCGGGGAAACCAGGAGGTCGGGACCCAAGAAGAACTCCCCGTCCCAACTCCAGCAGTGCTCGTCCTCGGGGAATTCGAGGAAGAGTGCGCGCATCGGGGGGATTCCGCGCTCGCTGGCCTCGTCCATCACACGAGTGAGGTAAGGGCGCAGGGTTTCGCGGAGGAGGATGTAGCGGGAGCAGATATCTGCGACTTCTTCGCCGTAGGACCAGATTTCGTTGGGGCCGCCAGGGTTTTCCGAGGCCACATCTTCGCGGGGTTCGCGATGTCCGTGAACGCGCATGAGTGGGCAGAAGGTTCCGAATTCGAACCAGCGAGCGAAGAGTTCCTGGTATGCGGGGTCGCTGGCGTCGCCTCCGTGGAAGCCGCCGATATCGCTGGTCCACCAGGGAATTCCTGCGATTCCAATGGATTGTCCGGCTCGGACCTGCGTGTAGAGGGCCTCCCAGGTGGGGCCGATATCTCCACTCCACACTGCAGCGCCGTATTTTGCCTGCCCTGCCCAAGCACTACGGCACAGGGTCAGGAATTGATCTTCGCCCTGTTCGCACATACCTTCCCAGATCATGCGGGCATTCTCTCGCGGGTAGAGGTTCGAGACGTTCAGACCCTTTCCCGCATAAAAACGCAGGTTAGAGGGGTGACCGGGGTTGAGTTCGGGCTCGCAGGCATCCAGCCAGAACACGCGCACGCCCAGATCAAAGTAGTTGTTCTTCAGCTTGTTCCACACGTATTCGCGCGCGGCCGGATTCGTCGGGTCGTAGAAGGCAACGGGAAGCGGGCGATCCATTCCCTTATCGCGGAAGGTTTGGTGGTATTCAACTCCGGCTTCAGTGCCGACCAAGAGGCCCTTTGCGCGAATTTCCGCGTCGGTTTCTGCAAGAGGTGAGACCGTGGGCCACACGGAAACCATGAGCTTGGTGCCCATCTCTTCCAGTTCGGCCATCATCGCTTCGGGGTCGGGGTATTCGCTTGGGTCAAAGCGCCACTCCCCCATTGCGGGCCAGTGAATGAAGTCGGTGACGATCACAGACAGGGGCAGGCCGCGGCGCTTGTATTCGCGCGCGACATCCACGAGTTCTTCTTGGCTGGTGTAGCGCAGTTTGGATTGCCACAGGCCAAGTGCCCACTGAGGGATTCTGGGGGCGTGGCCTACAGCGTCGGCATAGGACTGGAGGATTTCCTTGGGAGTGTCTCCTACGCACACCCAATAGTCGATCCATTCGCTTGCCTGCGCGACCCAGCGAGTAGCTTCTTTGGCGAATTCCACGCGGCCAACACTGGGGTTGTTCCACAGGAATCCGTAGCCCTTGTCGGAGAGGACGAAGGGGATGGAGACTTCGCCGTTTCGTTGAATCAGATCAGAGACGACACCCTTGTGGTCAAGGAAGTCATAGGAGTGCTGGCCCATTCCGAAGAAGCGCTCGGCGGGGTCCGAGGCAAAACATTGGTGCACTTCGTGTC
>CALIEP010000070.1 GCA_938022345.1 uncultured Actinomyces sp. | reverse complement strand
ATGAATGACGTTCAGCTGAAGCGCTCGTGGAAGATGCCGGTCGTCTACGTTATGGCAGCCCTTCTGCAGATTCTTTTAGTCGTCAAGGTAAGTGGCGATGTCACAATCAGGCTCAATGACAAGTCCCAGAGCATCAATATCGACGATATTGTCACCCCCGGTCGTCCCATCCTTCTGGTACTGACGGTATTCACCCTTCTGGTGACAGCCTGGTCGATCTACTCGGTGTGGGCACGTCGTCAAAATCCGCGGTGGCTTGACGTCACCATGATGATTGTCGCGGGAATTGCGACGGTCTTTGGCTTCTTGATCTACGCGGGTTCGGGTTCGGCCGGTGTTGTCACACTGACCTCCACCCTCTACTCCACAGTGGCAATCTCGACGCCTCTGATCTTCGGCTCCCTTTCGGGCGTTGTCTCCGAACGCGTTGGCGTTGTCAACATCGCCATTGAAGGTGACCTGCTCTTGGGTGCTTTCGCAGGCGTCATGGCAGCGTCCTTCTTCCAGACCTCGTGGGCAGGTTTGATCGCCGCTCCGATCGCAGGCGCATTCCTTGGCTGCCTCTTGGCACTCTTCTCGGTCAAGTACGGCGTGGATCAGATCATCGTCGGTGTGGTTTTGAACGTCCTAGCAGCGGGCCTGACGACCTTCTTCTACGGAACGTGGATGACGACGAAGCCCGAGCTGTTCAACACCAACAGGTTCTCGCTCCCAGACATCAAAATCCCGCTCCTAGGTGAGATCCCAATTCTTGGTCCCGTGCTCTTCAACCACAACATCTTGGTGTACCTGATGTACGCCACGGTGATTTTCTTGACGGTTTACCTTTACCGCTCGCGCTGGGGCCTGCGCCTTCGCGCCTGTGGTGAGCACCCGCGCGCTGCAGATACCGTCGGCATCAACGTTAATCGCACGCGAACCCTCAATGCGATCCTCGCTTCCAGTTTTGCTGGATTGGGCGGCGCATTCTTCACCATCGGGTCGAGCCTCTTCTTCACCGACAATATCTCCGCAGGTAACGGCTACATCGCTCTTGCGGCAATGATTTTGGGTAAGTGGCACCCGATCGGTGCTATGGGCGCAGCGCTCATGTTCGGTTTCGCTCAGGCGCTTGCCCGCTTGCTGCCCAACCTTGAGCAGTCCATTCCTTCGGACCTGATTTCGATGATTCCTTACATCGTGACCATCATTGCGGTCGCTGGATTCGTTGGAAAGTCACGCCCGCCGGCAGCCGAAAACATTCCCTACACGAAGTGATCGACGGCTAGGTAGATGAAGGATCCGAACATGGATATCAATTGGGAAGAACTCAAGGATCTTGCGATCTCCGCAATGGAGCAGGCTTACTGCCCCTATAGCGGATTCCCCGTCGGTGCGGCAGGACTGACAACCGATGGACACACCTATTCGGGCTGCAATGTGGAAAATGCCGGTTATGGCGTCACCCTTTGTGCCGAATGTGGGATGGTCTCGCAGATGGTGCGCTCGGGTGGAGGCCGCTTGGCAGCGGTTGTCGCAGTGAACGGAAACTGCGAACCCGTGGCTCCTTGCGGACGCTGCCGCCAGCTTATTTTTGAGCACGGTGGGAATGACTGCTTGGTTCTGATGCCCGAAGGCGTCATGACCATGAAGCAGGTGCTCCCGGGAGCTTTTGGTCCGCACGACCTAACCGAAGTCGCCTCGGCGCGATTCACGGAAGACTAATCATTGTGGCGGGCGTATGTGTCATCAGGTGACATGTACGCCCGCCACACACATAGCCTGACAACAACACCCAGGAAGGACATCATGAAACAGTTTGATGCCGTCGACGTCATCCGCGTGAAGCGCGATGGCGGGAAACTGTCCACCGAAGAAATCCAGTGGACCATTGATGCCTACACGCGCGGGGTTATGAAAGACGAGCAAATGGCAGCGCTTGCCATGGCCGTCTTCCTGCGTGGAATGGATCGGGAAGAAATCGTCACCTGGACCCAGGCCATGATTGACTCCGGCGAACGTATGGATTTCGCTCGAATTGGCCGAGTGACCGCTGACAAGCACTCCACTGGCGGTGTTGGCGATAAGATCACCCTTCCTCTTGCACCCCTGGTTGCGTGTTTTGGCGTTGCCGTTCCGCAGCTTTCCGGCCGAGGCCTTGGGCACACAGGTGGAACCTTGGACAAACTCGAGGCCATCCCCGGCTGGCGTGCCTCGCTGTCCAACGAAGAGATCTACCATCAGCTGGGCGAAGGGTGCGGCGCTGTCATCTGCGCAGCGGGTGCGGGACTTGCCCCCGCAGATAAGAAGCTCTACGCACTGCGCGATATCACATCGACCGTAGATTGCATTCCACTGATTGCCTCTTCGATCATGTCGAAGAAGATTGCTGAAGGCACCGATTCGCTGGTCTTGGACGTCAAGGTTGGCAGCGGCGCATTCATGAAGGATATTGACAACGCCAGCGAGCTTGCCCGCACCATGGTGGATCTTGGACGAGATGCCGGCGTGAAGACCCAGGCGCTGCTCACCGATATGTCGACCCCGCTGGGACTCAAGGTTGGTAATGCGCTTGAGGTCGAAGAATCCGTTGAGGTTCTGGCCGGCGGCGGTCCCGCAGATGTTGTGGAGTTGACCGTTGAGCTTGCTCGCACCATGCTGTCCATGGCCGGTAAGAGCGACGTCGACGTTGAGGCTGCGCTTAAGGACGGCAGTGCGATGGATACCTGGCGCGCAATGATCCGTGAGCAGGGGGGAGACCCCGATG
>CALIEP010000069.1 GCA_938022345.1 uncultured Actinomyces sp. | reverse complement strand
CCCCCTGCGCCCACTGTTCCCATCGCAGTACGTGAGGAGCACGCTCAACCTGGTGCGCCTCAATCATCATCATCGACTGATTGGCAATCGGAGCCAGCAGCGCATATCCGTCAACGACCTGCTCCGAAACCTCCGCACGCTCACGGTCACGAGCCAGCACCTCGCGCAATTCATCACTGAGCTCGGGAGCCACCGAACGAAGCTCCCTCTATGCTGCGGCTTCCCGGCGCGTCTGAGGAGGCGCATCCTGACCAATGAGCTCACGCGAATCGATGACCTCAGGGAAAGTGAAAGACAAGGCCTCGGCAAGCTGAGCAGGACCCAGCCAGCGCGGCGTGTAGACCGCCAAGGACACCGCAGAATCGGGATCGGGCTGAATAATGCGGCCACTGCCCGCGATGCGCAGCGCACCCGCAAGGCGACGAGCCATCCGCTCCAGCACAAGTAAAACCTGGTATTCGGTACCGAAAGGCAGTCCCTCAGGGAAGGCTTCAGCCCAGCGATCGCTGCCGCGCAATTCCTCGGGAACGCGCGCGCCTCGCATCGGCTCGCACTCCAAAACCCACGCGCTGGTCAGATCCGCACCCAAGCCAAGTTCGCCTCGAACATTAACGGGGAGAGACCAGGGGCCGGACAATTCCACTCCCCCGCGCAGGTGCAGGCGTCCGGGAGCCACCCAATGGGCCTCGTCCCAAGCGGAAACGGCAAGCGCCTAAAGCTCATCGTCCTCGACGGAAGCACCCACGCAGAAAAGGTGGTGATCCTGAGCAAGCTCAAGAGGCAGCGGCAAAATCTCCCGCTCGCCCGCCGAAGCGCCCATAGATACGCGTGCCACGTGATCATCGATGCGGATCTCGCCGGTGTCGTTCACTCGCAGGGCGGTATCAAAAGCACGCAGCCCTCCCACTGAAGTCATCGAGGTCTGCGTCAAAGGATGCGAAGCAGTCTGACTCAGCGCGGATTCTCCACCGCCACGCGCGGAATCGTGCGCTTCCCCAGCGGGGACCGCATCCATTCGTTCGCGAAACGACCGGCGACGAGGCGGCAGGGAGGCTTCCTGTCCCACGGTTAGCGCTCGATACGGGTGCGAGTGAAGCGCAGGTGGGTGCGCGAGGGCGTGGGGCCGCGCTGTCCTTGGTAGTGCGAGCCGAGGCCCTCACTTCCGTAGGGGTGCTCGGCGGGAGACGACAGATCAAAGAAGCACAGTTGGCCGATCTTCATTCCCGGGTAGAGAAGGATCGGCATGGTCGCAGTATTCGACAGCTCCAAGGTCACGTGGCCCGAGAAACCGGGGTCAATGAAGCCAGCGGTCGAGTGGGTGAGAAGGCCAAGGCGTCCAAGCGAAGACTTACCTTCCAAGCGCGCCGCAATATCGTCGCCCAGGGTGACCACTTCGTAGGTCGCGCCCAGCACGAATTCGCCGGGGTGAAGAACGAAGGGATCATCCGGCCCCACATCGACACTGTGGGTGAGGTCAGACTGGTCGGCCGCGGGGTCGATCACCGAGTAGCGATGGTTGTCAAAAAGCCGAAAAAGCCGATCCAAGCGCACGTCAATACTTGCGGGTTGAATCAGAGAGCGGTCCAGCGGATCCAGTTGGATTCGTCCGCTATCGAGGCTTGCCGAAATATCGCGATCACTGAGCAGCATGGTGCCATTCTCGCACAGTTTCGGCTGCCTATTGTGCCTCGGCGGGCGCGTTGGCTGACGGCTAAGCTACCTCTTGTGCCAACCCCAAATTACGAGATGCTTCGCGCCCCGATCCTCGCGTGGTACGAGCTCCATCGCCGCGAGCTCCCCATGCGCGCGAGCGACGTCTCCCCGTGGGGAACCTTGGTCTTTGAGGTCATGAGCCAGCAAACCCCAATCCCGCGCGTGCAGCCAATTTGGGAGCGGTGGATGAGGCTGTGGCCGACCCCTGCGGAATTCGCAGCCGCGTCCCCCGCCGAGGCTTTGGTCGAGTGGGCACACCTGGGTTATCCCTCGCGGGCGCTGAGGCTTCGCGAGTGTGCGCAGGCTATTGTGCGCGACTTCGGTGGATCCGTTCCGGATAGCTACGAGGCCTTGTTGGCTTTGCCCGGGATCGGTCCCTATACCGCGAGTGCTCTCGCTTCCTTCCAGTTCCACGAGCGCATTCCCGTCCTTGATACGAATATTCGCCGAGTTTTTGCGCGCGTGCGTGACGGGGTGGAGTTTGCTCGGCGCAGTGCGCCTTCTCGCGCTGAGTACGCGGCCGCGCTTGATTGGTTGCCCGAAAATGGTGCGGATTGCGCTCGTTGGAATGTGGCGATCATGGAGTTTGGGGCGCTCGTGTGCACGCAGCGCTCCCCCAAGTGCCAGGATTGTCCACTGCGCAAGGACTGCGCATGGGCAAAGGCCGGTTTCCCGCCCGCCGAGGTGCGGCCTCGTGGGCAAAGCTGGAAGGGAACGGACCGCCAGGCGCGCGGCCGGGTAATGGCGGCGCTACGCATTTCTCCCGATGGACTTTCCATTGACGAGGCCGTAGCTGCGGCGCGCTTGGAAGGTGCGGATCCCGAGCAGGCGCCTCGCGTCATTGAAGCACTGATAAGCGATGGCCTGGTTGCCGAAGATTCGACAACCAGGCGCATCACACTTCCTCCGGAGTGAGGAAGAAGGGAGGCCTTGGAGGGGAGGCCTATCCCTTCACGGCTCCAGCCAAGGCGAAGCTTCCTCCCGAGACCTTTTGCATGATCGCGTAGAGGATCAACGCCGGGCTGGAGTAGATCACTGCAAATGCGGCCAGTTTTCCATAGACGACCGCGCCGTGCGTTCCGAAAAATTGGTAGATGGCGACGGCTGCGGGCTGGATGTCCGGGTCGGTCGTGAGGATGAAGGGGACGAAGAAGTTCCCCCAGGTCGCGGTGAAGATGAAGATGAAGACTACCAAGAGGCCTGGCTTCATCAGCGGTAGGACGATGGTGCGCAGTGCTTTGAGTGCGCTCGCGCCGTCGACCCAGGCGGCTTCTTCGAGAGATACGGGGACGGAGTCCATGAAGTTTTTGAGCATCCACACTGCCATTGGCAGGGAGGTTGCGGTCATGAAGCAGATAATCCCAGGGATTGAATCGATCAAATCCATGCTGACGAAGAGCGAATACACGGGAACCATGAGCGCAGTGATGGGAAGGCAGGTCCCAAAAAGAATCGTGTACATGAATCCGCGAGCGAAACGACTCTTGTAGCGAGAAAGTGGATAAGCCGCGAGCGCACCAACGAAGACGGTCAAAATGGCCGTGCCGAAGGAGAGAATCGCAGAGTTCCACAGCGGCAGCCACGTACGATCAAATGTCGCAATATCCGAGTAATTCGAGGTCGTGAAGTGCTCGGGGATGCTTAGGGACACCGTCGCTGTCGGATTGAAAGATGCGAAGAGGACCCATGCCAGTGGAACGACAAAGGAGATGCCGATCAGGGCAAGGATTGTGCTCGAAATCAGACGAACGGTCTTTTCTCGCGGATTAGCGACGGAGGGGATTTCTTTGCGCTGCGTAGCCATCAGTCCACCTCCGGCTTGAGAGCGCGAATGTAGACCAGCGCAAAGAGTGCACCCAGAACAATGGTCACGGTTGCAATAGCCGTTCCGTAGCCAATCAGCGAGTTCTTAAAGGCTTCTTGGTATGCCATGACCGGGAGGGTCGTGGATTGAGTGCCCGGGCCACCGCCTGTCATAACCCAGAGAAGGGTGAAAACGCCCAGGGTCTGAAGGGTTGTCAACAGAAGGTTGGTTGAGATAGAGCCCTTGATCATCGGCAGGGTCACGAAGCAGAATCGCTGCCAGCCCCGTGCGCCGTCAACCTTCGCTGCTTCTTGAATCTCAGGCGGAACTTCGGCCAGCGCAGCGGAGTAGACCATCATCGAGAAGGCTGTTCCTCGCCAGATATTCGCCATGATCACGGAGAACATGGGGAAGGTCAGCAGCCAGGTTGTTCCGCCGAGGCCGATGTAGCTCAGCAGCGTATTCAGCGTTCCGTCGGTGGAGAAGAAGGCATAGAGCGCGAAGGCTGCGACGATCTCTGGCATGACCCACGCGATGACAACGACGCCGCCAACCAGGGTGGAGAGAATCTTG
>CALIEP010000068.1 GCA_938022345.1 uncultured Actinomyces sp. | reverse complement strand
GGACGTGATTCTTTGAGAGACGACCGAAGAAGGGGGCCGCATCACCCTGAAGCGAGAGGGAGAAGAGCATCCTCGAGGTGGAGTAGATCCCCGAGTTGGCCGACGAGGCCGCGGAAGTGAGCACAACCAAGTTCACCAGTGAAGCCGCTGCGCCCAACCCCGTCATCGAGAACATCGTGACGAAAGGCGACTGGGTCTTATCAATCTGATCCCAAGGCGTCACCATCATGATGACCGCAAGAGAGCAGATGTAGAACAGAACAACACGAACGGGAATCGAGTTGATTGCCTTGGGAAGAGTTTGCGTGGGGTTCGAAGTCTCGGCAACAGTCGTTCCGACTAGCTCAATGCCAACGAAGGCAAAAACTGCAATCTGGAAGCCACCCAGGAATCCGCTCAGTCCCGTGGGGAATAGGCCTCCGTGACTCCACAGGTTCGAAACCGCCGCGGTTGTGCCGTTACTGTCGCGCATACCGATGGCGATCATCACGACGCCGACCACAATCAGCGCAATAATTGCAACGATTTTAATCATCGCGAACCAGAATTCGGTCTCTCCAAAAGCTTTGACGGTCATCGCATTAAGAGCGAAGAGAAGAAGCGCAGTAGCAAGAACGGGAATCCACGCGGGGAGGTTCGGGAACCAAAAACGCACGTAACCGGTGATGGCAACGACGTCAGCAATACCTGTAACCACCCAACACAGCCAGTAGGTCCATCCCATGACAAACCCCAGGGTTGGGCCGAGGAAGTGTCGAATGATATCGGCAAAAGTGCCATATCTCTTATCCGAAAGGAGGATCTCACCCATCGCACGCATGAACAGAAAGAGCGCGCTGCCAATGATCAGATAGACCAAAAGGATCGAGGGACCAGCCGTTGCAATGGTCTTTCCGGAGCCCATGAAGAGGCCGGTACCGATTGCGCCGCCAATAGCGATGAGCTGGATATGGCGGTTCGTTAGATTGCGCTGAAGCTCGCGGCCCGAGGCGTCGCCGAAGCTCTGCTCATCGTGTTCGCTGGTGCTCATTGTGATCCGTTCTCTCAGTTGAGCTTTCCACGCTAGCATGCTCCATCGGGATAGATGGGGGAAAATGGCTTGTATGAGTGAAGTGATGATTTCTGTCGCCAATGTTCCCACCGAGCGTGCACGCCGATATGGGCATCAGCTTGCCTCACATATGGGACGGAAAATCGACGCACAGTGGGATGATGAATCAGGCCGCGGAACGCTGACCTTCACTCGTGAGGGGATGCCCGGCGGCGAGTGCGCGATCTCGTGTACAGACCAGCACGTGCGTCTTGAGCTGAAGACTTCTCCCGAGGCCGTGGAGCACCTTGAATTTGTCGTCGGGATTCACCTGGCTCGCTTTGGGTATCACGCCGGGCTTGAGGTTGTGTGGATGAGGAAGAATCCGAGCGATGGTGAGGAAGCTCCCGGAACCACGCAGGGCCCCTTAACAGCAGAGGATATTGAGCGTCACCGACGCTCTAAGTAATCCTTCGCGCTGTCAACGGCCTGGTCCCACAAGCCAGCTTCGTCTTCCCAAAGCTGGTAGGCCTCGTCTTCATCTTCACTGAGGGCGGCAATTCCTGATTCCTCAACGTGAAGAGCGATCTTGCCTTTTTCTTCCGAGAGTGAGACCTCGATAGTCGTCAGTGTTTCTTCGGGGAATTCATCACTGGCCACGGGGTACCAGCGGAATCGCACAACATCCATGGGGTCTTCATCGAGTTTCTCGACAAGCCACGTTCCCGCTTCCGGGTCAGTAACGTGGTACAGCCCGTCATCGCCGTGCTCAACATCATGGTCTCCCAGCGGTCCATCATTGATCCACCAGCCGGGCTCAGAGACCAAGGCCCAGGCATTCTCGATGGTGGTGTCAATGAGCACGTCGGCTTCAACGCTATCCGTGTTCTGACCGGGGGTTTCTGTTTCGTCATCACCGAAGAAGTCCATAGCTCAACGTTAGCGAGCCAAGGCCCAGCTGCCAAGGCCAGCGGAGAAATTAGCGACAGGGCAAGCCTCTATGGACCTCGTCGGTCCCAGTCATTTCCAAGCGTTTCTATGAAGAATCAGCGCTTCTAGGAGTCAGCCCCGCACTGAAGATCGGCACTGGGAACGGCGTTACGCAGGAAGTAACCTTCGACAGCCGTCGCCACACACTTGCTTCCGTTCTTCGAGTACGCGGTGTGGTTCCAACCATCCCACGTCACCAACACGCCCGAGGACAGCTGCTTCGCCAGATTCTGAGACATCACATAGGGGGTTGCGGGATCATGAGTCGTACCAATGACCATGATGGGGGCTGCACCCTCAGCCTTGATTGCGTGGCGCTTCGCATGCTTGGTCGGCCAGCCTTCAAGTCCGGCGGAGGTGTAGCCGGCCAGATCACCAAAGATCATCAGCTCTTGCTTCAGTGCTGTCGCGTCCTTCTCCCACTGGGCTGCATTACCAACAGGCTCGTAGTCCAAGGAGTTAATAGCAACGATCGCATCCATCGAATTCGATGAGTAGCTTCCGTCCTTATTGCGTTCGCTCAGCAAGTCCGCAACATAGAGCAGCGTCGAGCCATCCTCTGAGTTCAGTGCTTGCTGCATTCCCTGCGTGAGAATTGAATACGTCTGCGTCGAGTACAGCAGCCCAACGACAGCGCTCATTGCGAGGTCGTGGGTGAGCGGGCGATTCGGATCTGAGGTTTGGAGCGGTGAGTTGTACAGGCGGTCGAAGAAGTTCTTCATCTGCTTCATGCCGGCATCTGCATCGCCCTTGAGCGGACAGTTACGTGCTGCCTGGCAATCCTCCACCCAGTGACGAAGGGAAGCCTCAAAGCCACGCATCTGCATGGCGGAGAGCTCATCACCGCTCACCGAGGGGTCAAGTGCACCGTCGAGCACCATGTGACCGACGTTTCCGGGGAATTGCTCGGCGTAGGTGGCGCCCAGGAAAGTTCCGTAGGAGTAGCCCAGGTAGTTGAATCTCTCTTGTCCAAGCAGCGCGCGAACCATATCGAAGTCCTTCGACGCATTCACGGTGTCGATGTGCTTGAAGATGTCACCGCTGAGGTTTTGACAGCCCTTGGCGAGATCTCGAGAAGTATCTTCTGCGAGCTTGATCATTTCTGCGGGACTTGCGTTCGGGTCGATCGGGTTTCGCGTTCCAGCTGCGTCGCCGTCACGCTCTTCATCAGTTCGGCAACGGACTGGGGTTGATGCTCCGACGCCTCGCGGATCCAGAGCAACAATGTCAAAAGCCGAGACAAGCCCAGTACCCAAAGAGTTGGTGACCTGTGAGGTAATTGAGGACACCGATGCTCCACCGGGACCGCCAAGGTTGTAGAAAAGTGCCTTGCCTTCACTCTGGTCCCCGCGGTGGACCGCTAATGCAAGGGTGATTTGATTCCCGTCGAGGTTTTCCCAGTCCAGCGGTGCAGTCAGCGACGCACACTGGTACTTGTTGATATCGCGCGGTGCAGACACCCCGGTGCTTGTGATTTCCGAGGCCTCGCACTGTCGCCAATTGAGCGGCTGAGAGTAGAACTGCTCTTTCGTGGGCTTGCCGGGAAGCGGGTCTGCCGCATGCGCGACCGTCACCTTGTTTTGGTTGTTCGAGGTGCCTGCGTTGGCGCTGGTGGCATCCTGATCTATGGCATTCTTCGCGTATTATGCGATGCCAAAGTTTGTGGCAAGCGCAAGTACTATCAACACGGAGACGATCAGGCGGGAGCGTGAATTCATTCCTCTACCCTATTCGATGTCTAGACCTGCGGTCGAAGTGAGAGTGCCATCGACTCCAAAATCAGAGGAACTGACATGTTTGTTGTCAGCCGCTTTCGAGCTTCCTCAATTGCTTGGACTCTCTTCATGGTCTGCTGCGGGGTGGATTGAGAACAGAGCTGGTCGATGAGATCTAGGCAGTCATCATTGATCGGCTCTTGATCCGTTCCCAATTGCCGCAGGAGAACGTCCCTATAGATTCCCAAGAGGTCGACGAGGGCTCGATCAAGAGAATCTTGAATGGCTCGCTTTGAGCGTCGCTTCTGGTCTTCTTCGAGTTCACGGATACGTGCACGCTGATGCGAGGCCGGGCTCTGGCCTTCTTCCATTCCCAATTGGCGCATGAGTTCGGCCTTTTCGCGGGCGTTGCGTTCTTCAGATTGGGATTCTGCTTGAGTTTTCGCAATGGAGAGGAGGTCCTCTGCGGCAAAGACCGCTTCACCAACAGAACGCACCTGCGCCGGGGCAGTGATGATCTGCCGGCGACGCTGACGCATCTTGGGGTCTTTCGCGAGGGCCCGAGCCAAGCCAATATGCGATTGAGCTGCACGGGCTGCGGATAGCGCATCCGCAGGATCAACACCGTCACGACGAACAAGAAGGTCCGCGACAGCGTGCGGATCTGGAATTCGCAGTCCCAGATGCCGGCATCGCGAACGGATGGTGGTGATCATGTCT
>CALIEP010000067.1 GCA_938022345.1 uncultured Actinomyces sp. | reverse complement strand
CTTCCGGAGGTCTTGCTTGTCCCCGATTCCTACTCCTGAGCAGCTAGCGCAGATCCAACCCGCGGCCACTCCGCAGGAACGTATCCGTAATTTCTGCATCATCGCTCACATCGATCACGGCAAGTCCACTCTGGCTGACCGCATGCTCCAACTCACCGGTGTGGTCGCTAGCAGAGATATGCGCGATCAGTACTTGGATCGTATGGATATTGAGCGCGAACGTGGCATCACCATCAAAAGCCAGGCGGTGCGTATGCCGTGGGCTTATGAGGGTGAACCTTTTGCGCTGAATATGATCGACACCCCCGGACACGTCGACTTCACCTACGAGGTTTCGCGATCCCTGGCCGCATGTGAAGGCGCGGTTCTCCTTGTTGACGCCGCACAGGGGATTGAGGCCCAGACTCTGGCAAATCTCTACCTAGCCATGGAAAATGACCTCACGATCATCCCAGTGCTGAACAAGATCGACCTTCCCGGAGCTCAGCCTGAAAAGTACGCCCAGGAAATTGGCCAGCTCATTGGCGTCGACCCCGACGAAGTTCTGCGAGTTTCAGGCAAAACAGGTGAAGGTGTTCCCGCCCTTCTTGATGAGATCGTCCGACAGATTCCCTCGCCGTCAGGTAACCCCGACGCCCCGACCCGAGCGATGATTTTCGACTCTGTCTACGACACCTATCGAGGTGTTGTTACCTATGTTCGAGTTGTCGATGGCATGCTCTCCACCCGCGAGCGCGTCCGAATGATGTCGACGGGCGCGACCCACGAGCTTCTTGAGATTGGTGTTATTTCGCCAGAACCAACCCCCTCGCAAGGGATTGGCGCAGGTGAAGTCGGCTACCTCATCACTGGCGTGAAAGACGTTCGTCAGTCCCGTGTTGGTGACACCATGACTTCCGCAGTTCGCGGTGCCGAGGAACCGCTGGCTGGTTACCGCGATCCGCGACCCATGGTCTTCTCGGGTATTTACCCGGTCGATGGTTCGGATTTCCCGGACCTGCGTGACGCACTTGAGCGCCTTCAGCTCAACGATGCAGCGCTGACCTTCGAACCCGAATCCAGTGCGGCGCTGGGCTTTGGTTTCCGATGCGGCTTCCTGGGGCTTCTCCACCTCGAAATTGTCCGCGAACGCTTAGAGCGTGAATTCAAACTGGACCTGATCGCAACCGCACCCAACGTTGTCTACAAGGTCGTTGCTGAAGACGGGACCGAAATTCAGGTCGATAACCCCTCAGAGTTCCCCGAAGGGAAGATCTCCGAGGTCCGTGAGCCAGTTGTTAACGCAACGATCCTGACTCCGACTGAATTCACGGGCACGATTATGGAGCTGTGCCAAGATCGCCGTGGAACCATGCGAGGAATGGACTACCTCTCTGAGGACCGCGTTGAGTTGCACTATCAGCTGCCCCTCGCAGAGATCGTCTTCGATTTCTTCGATCACCTGAAGTCGCGTACTCGCGGTTATGCCTCGCTGGACTACCACGAAAGCGGCGAGCAGGTTGCCGACCTGGTGAAGGTCGACATTCTTCTCAACGGTGACCGCGTGGATGCCTTCAGCGCGATTGTCCACAAGGACCAGGCCTATGCCTATGGCCTGCGGATGACGAAGCGCTTGAAGGAACTGATCCCTCGTCAACAGTTCGAAATCCCCGTCCAAGCTGCGGTGGGTGCGCGCGTTATTGCCCGCGAGAACATTAAGGCTCTTCGCAAGGACATGCTTGCCAAGTGCTACGGCGGCGATATCACCCGTAAGCGCAAGCTGCTGGAGAAGCAGAAGGAAGGCAAGAAGCGTATGAAGTCGATCGGGCGCGTGGACGTGCCCCAAGAGGCCTTCATCGCTGCGCTGACCTCTGACGTGCCCACCGGAAAGAAATGATCGTGGCAGAGGATAACGAGGCCGCGGGCGGGGCAGCAGCACAGGCTGCAGATATCGCTCAGTCTGCTGGCGTCAACACGCGCAATGGTCGTCGACCGGGAGATGCGCCCGAGGGTACCGTCTTCATGAGTCGGACCAAATCCTTCACTCGGCGCAGTCGTGAGCTTCCTCCAAACCTTGCGCGGACGTGGGAGGCTCACGCCGAACGCTACGTTATTGAGCCCCGCCGAGGCATTGGCTACACGACCGTTGCTGAGGATTTTCGACTGGACCCCGTTGAGCTATTTGGTCGTAGCGCTCCGCTGACTTTGGAGATCGGCTCGGGAACGGGCGAACAGATCGTTGCTGCGGCTGCTGCTCATCCCGATCGTGATTATCTTGCGCTTGAAGTGTGGGTTCCCGGGATCGCGAAGTTAGTTTCGAAGGCTGTAGAAGCCGGCGTCGACAATATTCGAGTTCTCGAGGCCGATGCGGCCCAAGCCCTTCCCTTCCTTTTAGCGGATGCGAGCCTTGATGAGGTCTGGACGTTCTTCCCTGACCCGTGGCGAAAGGCGCGTCACCACAAGCGGCGACTTGTCAGTGATGAGTTCGCTAGAGAAGTTGCCCGAGTCCTTCGTGATGGGGGAGTGTGGCGTCTTGCAACCGATTGGGACAATTACGCATGGCAAATGCGTGATGTCATCGAAGCCTGCCCGCTTTTTGAAAATCCCTATCGAGGGCAAAGACCTGATCCAGAAGATCCCGAACCTGAGCGCGGCGGATTTGCTCCCCGCTACGAGGGGCGAGTCGTTACCCATTTTGAAACCCGAGGCATTGACGCGGGGCGCAGGGCTCATGACATCGTCGGAGTCCGCGTGCCTCGGCAATGATGACGATCGGAGCCCAAATTGTTGCGCGATCATCATCCTTTCCTCCCATGTCACAAAGAGATTCGCGTGACATTCTGGGTGTCAATATTTCACGTGGTTGACAAAGTTTTATATGCTGTCTGGTGCATTGAGCTTTCACCTTGCGTGAAACGCCGGCTTCCTCTTCGCGATAGGCGGATCTGCGAAGAGTGGAGATGCGTTCTCTCGAGAACGCGCGGGGCGGGGCTTCCTCGATGAACCGAGAATTCCCCGCCTCGGTCCGCAACGTGTGCCCGCTTCCTCGAAAGAGGAAGCGGGCACGGTCTTATTCATTTGGAGTTGTGCCCCCTGTTTCGGAGGAATCTGTACGCTAGATGATTTCCTGCGCGAACTGTGAAAACATTGCCGATGGGTGTGTACGGTCACAACGAAGAAAGAGCTTGCCGTGAAACAGGGTGCTTACGCGCGATTTTTCCAGCGTAGGTTCGTGTGGATCCTCATCATTCTCAGCGCCATCATCCTTCTTGCCGGCTCTTTGCGGGGAGGCATCACCGCGCTGCCTCCGATCATTGATGTTGTTCAAAGAGAATTGGGACTTTCTGCGGCCCAGGCAGGCTTGGTCACTTCTATTCCCGTCTTCTGTTTTGGCTTCTTCACCCCGCTGACCTCGATTGTTCTTCGCCACTTTGCTCTCAACCAAGCCGTTTCTCTTGGATTAGCAATCGTTATTGTGGGTGCGATTGTGCGCTCTCTAGGATTGAGCTCCACCCTTTTTCTGGGGACCTTCCTGATCGGCCTTGGAACAACCGCGGGAAATCTTGTCATCACCATGCTGATCAGCAGGGACTTTCGCCATCGCGCTGGGATCATGACTGCCGTTTACTCCACGATGATCGATGTGACGATCGCGGCCTCGACGGCTTTTACCTTTCCCCTGGTTGCCTACATCGGTTGGCAGGGCGCTGCCGGTGTATGGGGAGTCGGTCCAGCTCTACTTGCACTGGTAGCTTGTTTGATTGTCTATCCCCTCAAACACCCAGGGATTAGGCCGTTTTTGGCACGCAAGGCCGGTTGGAAGGTCCGCTCAGACGATGCGCTTGTCACCAGCGAAGCGGCCACGGCCTCGGAAATCTATCGCTGGCCGATCGCATGGCTCATGGCATTTGCTTTCGCGATCAATACTTTCTGCTATTTCGGTGTTGCTGCATGGCTGCCGCGAATCTTGGCAGAAATGCTGCAGATGAACAGCGCTGATGCCGGATTTGCCGCCTCGATCTACCACGTCATCGGGGTCATCGCCCCTCTTACAATGATGGCCCTGCAGCGACTGATCCGCGGCCAAACCTCGACAATCCTGGGGATAGTCTCTTGCGCATGGCTTCTCATGCCCCTTGGTATGCTCCTGCTTCCCTCCTGGTGGGTTGTGTGGAGCGCCTGCGGAGGACTGGGCCAAGGTGCATTCTTCTCAATTACCTTTACGCTGGTTATTGAACGCACGGCCACCACAGCGCAGACACGAACGCTTTCGGCGCTCGTCCAAAGCCTTGGCTATGGTCTTGGTGCGTTGGGGCCGTGGGCTATTGGGCGCATGGTGGATCTGACAGCGAACTGGTTCTGGCCCTTCATCGTATTGACGGTACTGACAGGAAGCCTTGTTGTGATTTCTCAAGTTGTTGCCCGCTCGACCTCTAGGCCACACCCGCGATGAGCCCAGCACAGCCCGACGGTCAGCCCTGGGATCCACACGGCCGCCTTCTTCCGCAGCTGGCAGAAGCGAGTGTTAATCGCCCATTGTCGATCTATGTCCATATCCCTTTTTGTCAGGTCCGTTGCGGCTATTGCGACTTCAACACCTACACGGTGGGCTTCGGTCCCGGTGCGGACCGGGTGAGCTACGACTCCAGCGCGCTCGCGGAAATGCGCCTAGCCGCGCGAATTCTCAGCGATGCTCAGATGCCTGCGCGCCCGGCCTCGAGCATTTTCTTTGGAGGGGGAACCCCCACCCTTCTTGATCCAGCCGCCTTGGCTCGCCTGCTTGAGGGAATTCGCCAAAACTTTGGGATTGCTCCCGGTGCAGAAGTCACTGTGGAAGCCAATCCCGAAAGCGTTGACGAGGCCGTTCTTGAAAGTCTGCGTGAGGCCGGGTTTACCCGCGTGTCATTTGGCATGCAATCCGCTGTCCCCACGGTTTTGCGCACACTGGACCGTCGCCATGACCCCGCAAAACTTCCCGGACTGGTTTTAGCTGCTCGTCAGCTGGGTTTAGATGTCTCTGTTGATCTCATTTACGGTGCTCCGGGCGAAAGCCTGGAGGATTGGGAAGTTTCTCTTCGCGAGGCCACCGCAATGGAACCGGATCACATCAGTGCGTACGCGCTGGTCATCGAAGAGGGAACCAAGATGGGAGCGCAGGTAGCTCGCGGAGAGCTGCCCATGCCAGACCCTGACGATGAGGCCTCGAAATATGAAATTGCCGATCGCCTGCTGGGGGAGGCCGGATACGCCTGGTATGAAATCTCTAATTTTGCCCGGCGAGAACCGGAAGAAGAAGGCCGTCCATCGACTCAGCTTCGTCATGCCTCGAGACACAACCTTGCCTATTGGCGTGACTGGGATTGGTGGGGGTTCGGACCCGGAGCGCACTCTCATGTCGGTCGCTATCGCTGGTGGAATGTCAAGCATCCCTCCGCTTATGCGCAACGCGTTACTCAGGGGCTTTCCCCCGCGCAGGCAGGTGAAATTCTTGATGCGCAAACACGAGAAATGGAACGTGTTCTGCTTGCCGTGCGCACCAGTGAAGGCGTGGACGCGCCTCGCGCTGGGGCAGAGCGCGACACTTTCCTTCAAGCGCTCCCGACTTTGGCCTCGGAAGGACTCATCGAGGCAGCTCCCGCCGCCCAAGGCCGCGCGATCGTGACCCTTCAGGGACGCCTATTGGCGGATTATGTGACTCGGTGTCTCTTGGGATACTGAATCCCATTGCTTACTGAGTCCCCGGGGCTACTGAGCCTCTGCGGCTACTCAGTTAGGAGTCGCACAACTTCTCCGCCTCCGAGTGTTGAAGCCTGCCTTGAGCGCTCGCACTCATAGTGTGGTGCGGTGACTTCAGATATGTACGGGACAAATATCTTTGAATTCGACCCGCACCGCGATGGGCCGGGCGCTCGGCGACCGCGCTCGGTGGAGGTACCCATCGAGTACGGCATGGTGCTTGAGGATATTTCCAGTGGATGGGTTGGCGCGGTCACTCGCGTCGAAAAATCCGGGGGAGTGCACCTGGTTGAGCTTGAAGACCGTCGAGGCCGGAAGCGTTCTTTCCCCCTAGGAGGCGGGTTTTGGCTGGAGGGCAAGCCGATTATCGCCCTCCCTCCGAAGGTCGCTCCCGCCCAAAAAGCTCCTGCGCTCACCACTGCGGGTGGTCGTGCGCTGACGAATTCGGGGTCAATCGCCCCCGAGAAGCGAGTGGCTCGGGTTGCCAGGCAATCGCGCATCTGGGTTGAAGGCCGTCACGATGCGGAACTGATTCAGCACGTGTGGGGCGAGGACCTAGCCGATGTTGGCGTTGCAGTGCAGCTTCTAGAAGGTGTGGACCACTTAGAGGAAATCCTTGAAGTTTTTGGACCCACAAAAACCGTCCGTGCAGGAGTCTTGGTTGATCACCTGGTCCCGGGCTCCAAGGAATCGCGCATTGCCGAGGCCGTATCTACCCGTTGGAAAGACGCGGTGTTGGTGGTTGGGCACCCCTTCGTTGATATCTGGCAAGCTG
>CALIEP010000066.1 GCA_938022345.1 uncultured Actinomyces sp. | reverse complement strand
TGATGCGGTTGCAATCGTCCGAGAGGGACTGTCCAATATTGCCCGTCACGCACACGCGACCGCGGGTGCGGTCAATGTTGAACTTGAGGGAAGCGGGAAAACAGGTAGGCTCACGGTTTCCGTTTCCGATGACGGAGTCGGGATTGACCCCGCGCATACACGCAATTCAGGCCTTGCGAACATGGCAGAACGTGCACGCCTCAACGGCGGAACCTTCACCGTTGGTACCGGCCTTGAAGGAAAAGGAACAAAGATTACCTGGAGCGTTCCCCTGGCCTAGCTCAGTTACGCCAAGCTGCAGCGCGTTGTCCGGCTACCCAAGCAGCAACCTGAGTGCGTCGTTGAAGCCCCATCTTCGACAGCAAGGACGTGATGTGGTTCTTGACGGTCTTCTCTGCAACGCCCAGTTTTGCGCCAATTTCGCGGTTCGACAGGCCATCGCCGATCAACTCCAAGACCTTACGCTCTGAAGGAGTCAGGTCTGCGGTCGGATCATCATGATCTGCACGCCTGCGGGTCAGCGTTCGTTCATCAAGAAGGATGCGTCCCTGTGCGACTGCCTTGATGACATCGGTAATTTCTGCACCGCGAACGGTCTTGAGCACGTAGGCACGCGCGCCCTTTGCAAGCGACTCTGCCAAGGCCTCGTCATCATCAAAAGAGGTCAGGACGATTGGGCGAATCTCGGGGTTTGTCTGCCCCAGAGATTCCATGATGTCGATGCCCGTTCCGTCGGGAAGCTGGAGGTCCACCAAAATCACATCGGGGCTGACCAATTGGGCACGGCGCAAAGCATCTTGAACTGTCCCGGCCTCTGCAACCACTTCAAGGTCATCTGCACGATCGACAATCTCTGCAATCCCGCGACGAACAATCTCATGATCATCAACGATCATGACTCGGATCGGGGTCTGCAAAGGGGTATCGTTTTCAGTCACGTTTTTCTCCTTCTTCATCGACGCGCTTCTCACCGCTGAGGCGGGCAACTGCATCTGCTGCTGCCGCATTTTCTGCGTGTTTCTTTGAAGTACCCACACCTTGGCCAACTTGGGTGTCCCTTGAGGCAACAAAGGCGCGAGCGGTAAAGACCCTCTGGTGGTCTGGCCCTTCGCCCTCAACCTCGTAGGTCACTGCCCCCATATCGTGGTTGAAGGCAAACTCGGTCAGTGTTGTCTTCCAGTCCTGTTCGGCGGCACGTTCTACTGCGTGAACCAGCAAGAAACCTAGATGACGCAAAATAGTTGCACGCGCGCCTTCAATGCCCACGCTCAGATAAGTCGCACCGACCAGGGCTTCGAAAGTATCAGACAAGATGGAATCCTTGTCGCGGCCACCGTGCGTGCTTTCCCCACGTCCCAAGTAGATGTACTCCCCCAGGTCGATGTGCCGAGCTGCCTGGGCCAAGGGCTCCTGAGACACAGTTGCTGCCCGCATCCGCGACAATTCAGATTCGGGGACATCGCCATGGCGGTGATACAGCTCGTCTGCCACGACGATCGAAAGGACAGAATCCCCCAGGAATTCAAGGCGTTCATTATGGGCAATTCCACCGGCTTCATTTGCATAGGAACGGTGGATCAACGCCAGTTCCAACAGATCCTGGCGGACAGGAGTTCCCCATGCTTCAAGCAAGGTATCAGTATTGGGACGCGGGGGAACAGGGAGCTTTGAACGACGAGCCATCAGTTCTCATCCCGCGCGGTGAGCTGGTCAAGAAGACCCGAAAGCCCTGCAAGACGCGGATCGATCACCACATGCTCATGATCTTCGGGAAGATCTTCCCATTTTTCACCGCATCCTGGACAAAGTCCCTGACAATCTGGCTTACACAGAGGACGATCCTCCATTAGCGTCACGATGCCGTCACGCACAATTCCTTCAATATCGATGGTGTCGCGCGCTGAGATCGTCGGGAAATCTTCTGCTTCCTCATCCTGTTCGTTACGCAAACGCTGAGCAGCCTTTGGCTCGAAAAAGAGCTCATCAACATCGACCGAATAATGACGCGTGAGTTCATCAAGACAACGCACGCATTCTCCGTCGATATCAACATCGGTATGCGCACGAACCAGAACTCCGTCATCAACCGAAGTAATAGTCACGTCAATAGGTAATTCGCTTCCTGCAGCCACTCGCATGACCGAGGTTCCCAGATCGTCTGGAACCGGCCAAGTCAGGTGATATTCGCGCGTCGAACCGGGAGAGCGCGAGAGGTCACGAAGAGAAATCTCTAAAGGTTCACTCATGTTCTAAAGTCACATTCGTTATATCGCGGCCATTGCGTTCAGCAATGGCACGCCGACCAGCATCGGTGCGGCGTTGAAGTTCTTGAAGAAGTGCAGATAGTTCTGCAAGTGACGAGGCCGCGTATTCATCGGCACCGGTACGCATCTGCTTCTCGGCTGCACGCGCTTGCGCAACAATCTCACGCGCACGCTCCTCAGCCATCTGCTTGATGTTTTCTCCGGATACAAGGCGTTCTGCCTGCGCATTGGCATCGGCAAGGGTATTTTCCGCATCCGCCTCAGCCTGTTCACGCACACGCTTCGCATCTTCTTCGGCCTTTTCACGGGTCTTCTGCGCGTGTTCCTCGGCCTCGGCAACCAACTGGTCAGCCTTCTCACGGGCCTCGTCGATGGTCGAACGAGCGCGGGCATTAGCCTCGGCAATGGTCGTCTCTGCTGCCGAGTCGGCGCGCACAAGCACAGCGTCTGCGTCGGCAACAACAGCGTCTGCGGCCTTCAGGTCATCGGGAAGAGCTTCACGAGCTTGATCGAGAAGGTCGAGAACCTCCGCTCGGTTCACCATTACCGAAGCAGAGAGAGGAACTGCGCGCGCAGCCTCAAGGAGGTCTTCAATTCGGTCCAAAGCCGCAATCACAGTCGAGGGACCGTACACGGTCTGATCCTCCCACTGCTGCGAGGAATCCGCGTGCTCGTCATGGTTCTCAGCCATTGTCTCCTCCAATTGAATTCTGCGCGTACACTACCTCTCTATTTTCTCCCCACACAGCCAAAACTGGGGCCGGAACATACCGAGAGACGTCCATTCCCCACGCAAAAAGTTCTCGAACAAGGGATGAAGACACATGCCCCAGTGCGGGATCGGTGGGGATCCACAGCGTTTCCACTCCCCCGATCTCTCGATTTGTCACGGCCTGAGCCATCTCTGACTCCACATCACCGGTTCCACGCACCCCTTTGATCACCAGATCCACATCATGTGCGCGACAAAAATCAACCAAAAGCGTGTTCATGGGGAGGACTTCTACCTTCGGCAGGTGAGCCAGCCCCGCACGGGTGCTATCCACACGGCATCGGATATCGCTGGCCGAGGCCTTGGCTGAGTTCACTCCAACTGCAACGATCAGGTGGTCAACCAGACGTGACGCCCGAGTAATAAAGTCCAGATGCCCGACGGTGAGCGGATCAAAGCTCCCCGGGATGACGGCTTTCATTCGCTCTCCTTAGCGGTTTGTGGAAGTGGGGGCGCAAGAAAAAGAACGCGAGTCTCCCCCCAATCGCGCCGGTCCTCGCAGACGAGTCCTTCAGGTAGCTCGATATCCGTCGAGCGAGTCGATCGCTCAACGACAACCGAGGCATCTGGACTTAAATGTGCGCACAGCGCTGTAAGGATCTCGGTGATAGTTGCGCTCTCACACTCATATGGAGGATCAATAAAAACGAGGTCATATTGGCCGCTCAGCCGTCCAGAAACTGCCGCGAGCGCATCCGCGCCAATAACTATGCTGCCCGGAGCAACCAAAGCGGCATTCTTTTTCAGAGTTCGCAGCGCACCCTGTGCAGAATCAACCAGGGTCAATTGATCTGCACCGCGTGAAAGGGCCTCAAAACCCAGCGCTCCGCTTCCCGCATATAGGTCAAGAACGCGGGCTCCTTCGATAACGTTCATGTGTTCAAGGCGCGAAAACATTGCCTCACGTACGCGCTCAGACGTTGGGCGTGTCCCCGAAGGCGGGACATGGAGGGTCCGACCTTTCAAAGTGCCGGCAATAATTCGTGTCATGCTTTAAGACTACGTTAGCTGCGTTCCATCCACACCAGCTCTTCGCTGGAAGCGTCATTGAAACTTGCCGCTAATTCCGGATACGAGGCCAAAGAAGGATCTGCCGCAATGAGTTCGCCCGCGCATTCTCGGGCTTCTTCAATGATCGCCCCATCACGGACAACGCTCAGGAAGCGCAGTCTCGATGTTTTTCCTGACTGGGCCGACCCTAATACGTCACCTTCTCGACGCAAGGCAAGATCAGCCTCGGCAAGAACAAAACCATCGGTTGATGAAGCGAAGGCTTCCAAGCGTTGCGCCGAAGTATCGCTGATTACCGAAGGATGAACGGCCATGCAGATGCTTTGCCTCGAGGAGCGTCCCACGCGACCACGCAGCTGATGGAGCTGCGAAAGCCCAAATTGCTGTGCATCCAAGATGATCATCATGGTCGCCTCGGGGACATCGACGCCAACTTCAATGACAGTTGTCGCAACAAGAATTGGAGCCTGCCCGCTGGAGAAAGCCTCCATCGCGGCGCTTTTTTCTTCGCTACTATCTCTGCCGGTCACGCTCACTGCTTTCACACCCGATAGCGAAGGAACTCCAGCGAGCATCTCGATTGTTGCTGTTACCGATGCAAGAGGGGCGGTGCTTTCTTCAAGCAACACATCGGGATGATCGTCTTCATCGATCCGCGGACAGACGACATAAACGCGCCCGCCACCGTCAATTTCTTCGCGTGCTCGTTGCCACATGCGTTCCATCCACACGGCATTTCCCGCATCAACAACGAAAGTTGTCACCGGTTTTCGGCCCGAGGGCAAGCCTTTCATCACTGTGACATCCAAATCTCCAAAAATCGTCATCGCGACGCTTCGAGGGATTGGAGTAGCAGTCATCACTAGCTGATGGACAAGCAAGCCATCATTGCGGCTTTCACGAAGAGCATCTCGCTGCTCGACGCCAAAACGATGCTTCTCGTCGATCACGGCCAAGGCAAGGTCAGCAAAGAGATTGCGCGCGTAGAGCAAGGCATGCGTCCCGATCACGATGACCGGCATTCCCGAGGCCAATAGACGCTCGATTTCACGCCTAGCTGGGGCCGGTGTCGAGGAAGTGAGCAGACGCACATCCACTGGGAAACCCGCAGATTCAAGGGGTTGAAGCAGCGCTCGAATTGAATCTGCATGTTGCCGCGCCAAGACTTCGGTGGGAGCAAGTAGTGCACCTTGATGGCCAGCGGCAATCACCTGTATCAAGGCGGCGCAGGCAACCACAGTTTTTCCCGATCCCACATCCCCTTCAAGGAGGCGCTGCATAGGATGCTACGAGGCAATATCAGCACCGATAGCACTGATGGCACTGCGCTGCGACTGCGTCAGAGTAAAGGGAAGCCCGTCAAGGAAGGCTTGAAGTTCCGAAGGATTTTCTGGGCAGCTTTGCGCACGCAAAGCATTATTTCCCAGTCGGCGTTTTGCCAAGAACGCTTGCAAGACAAAAGCTTCTCTCCAGCGCATGCTACGTCTTGCACGTGCAACATCTTGATCCGTACTGCCCTGGTGAAGAAGCCGTAGAGCATTTCCCAGCGGTTCGATGTCGAAGCGCGATCGGACTTGCAGAGGAACAGGGTCTGGAAGAGCGTCTAGGTCCAAAGAATCCAGCACAACGGCAATTGCACGTGCAATCACCCACGAGGTGACACCACCCCGTGTGGAATAAATGGGAATGGGGCGGTTCGAGCGTTTTTCAATATCGGGAGCTGCCTGTTCATCATCAACGCCTTCAAACTCGGGATGCACCAATTGCAAATTCCCTCGATATTCCCCGACTTTTCCAGCAAAAAGAAAACTCTCTCCCGGTTGAAGAAGGCGTTCGTGCACGCTGAGCTTATAGGGACTACTGGCAAAGAAAGTCGCGGTCATTTCCGAGGAACCATCGGTCAGACGAACTTCGAATCGAACCCCTGCGCGCGAACGATTAGGGATCAGTCGAGCACTGACTACTTCGGCCAAAATAGTGACGTCTTCTCCGGGACGCAAAACGTGCATGGGTGTGAGGGCGCCCCAATGGTAGTAGCGACGAGGTGCATCATAGAGCAGGTCGCCAATGGTCAGGATGCCCGCTTTTTCGAGCTTCTTTGCCAGTTTGGCAGGAAGGCGAAGGCTCAGAGGAGTATCAAGTGGATTCACGCGAGCGCCTGAAGAAGAGAATGAGTCTGAGGAGCGGCATCAATGACTTCAAGATCCACGCTGGTTGATTCAGGGGTGAGACTATCGAGAAGCTGACGCAGAACCGCAATCAGGGTTGCCGCATCTTCATTTCCAGCAAGTAACACCCAGCGTGTCGGCGCGTAGGATGCGAGATCTTGAAGGGCACGAGAAACGTCCTCAACCTGCCACTCTGTGTCGATCTCCGTTGTGTGTTGAGCAAGAAGCGCGCTGTGGGCGTTTTCTTTGATAAGCGCGCGGAGCTTAG
>CALIEP010000065.1 GCA_938022345.1 uncultured Actinomyces sp. | reverse complement strand
CCGAAGCCATGATTGATGCGCGCCTTGAAATCGAGGTGCGGCGCGCGAGCGGGGGAGAAGCCGCACGTGACGGTGATGTTGTAGACCTCGAGAGCATGGATGACGGTCAACGTATCATCGCATTTACGCCCTACTCGCATCGCTGGGACGGTGTCTTTGATGACCTTGCACCACAGTTACGTGCGAGTGTGGAATAGGATCGACTTATGACCGAATTGTGCATTGATACCTCCGGAGCAACTGCAGTAACCGTCGTCGATGACGGAAAGATACTGGGCAGCTCGAGGAATGAGTCGGGTCGTCATCATGCAGAATCGATTACCCCCTGTGTCCTTGAAGCCCTTGAAGAGGCCGGTTTGCCGACCGATGTTGCAAAGGCCGGTCTTGACGCTGTGTGCGTAGGCACCGGTCCTGCCCCCTTCACCGGTCTGCGTGCCGGGCTTGTTTCAGCACGTGTCTTCGGCAAGGCGGCGGGGATTCCGGTCTACGGCGTCTGCTCTTTGGACGTCATCGCTCGCGCTGCTTTGGATCACCTGTCTCCGGACACTCACGTGTATGCATTGACCGATGCTCGCCGTAAGGAACTGTATTGGGGACATTACCTTGCAGAAGGCCCCGATGATGTTCGTTTGCTTGGACGGCTTGAGGTTGGCTACGCGCGTACCTTGAGCAGTGCCTTGCGTGAACAAGAAGGACTGCTGGTTTCTGATGCGCCGATCCCGGCGCACAGCGTCGATGAACTTGCCGGCGCAGAGATGGGACCGGTTCTTCCCCTAGATCCTTCAGTGATGGTTCGCATTGTCCGCGCGCGTCTGGCTCGCGGAGGAGAGGACCGTTTGGGTACCGAACCCTTGTATCTGCGTCGCCCCGATATTCATGGGCAAGCGCCGGAGCGCATGTGAGCACAGCAGATCCCGGTGCACTCGCCCAAGGTGCTCAGGACACGCTAAGCGCGTGCGCGCACAGGCTCGCCCAGACCTCGGGAGGAAAACTTGTCGTGCTGGGTCCGCAGGACTGGCATGCGGTTATTGCACTGGAACAGGCGATCTTCCATGAGGATCCGTGGACGCCTGGGATGGTAGCCGAGGAACTTTCCTCGGGACTGAGCGTCTACTTTGGT
>CALIEP010000064.1 GCA_938022345.1 uncultured Actinomyces sp. | reverse complement strand
TGTCTTCTTGCCCTCCCCATCTCAACAGCATCTGATGAACGCGCACCTTTCGTTGATATCCTCTTCACTGCAATTTCCGCGGTCTGCGTGACCGGCCTGACCGTTGTTGATACCGCGACGTATTGGTCAGTTTTTGGCCAAACCGTCATTGCGATGGGCATCTTTATCGGCGGCCTAGGTGTCGTTACCCTGGCAACTATTTTGAGCTACGCCGTTTCTCGGCAGCTGGGGCTCACACAGCGAATGTTGGCAACTGTCGAGACAAAAACCAGCGGTATGGGTCGGCTGACCGCTCTGCTGAAAGCGGTCATCGGCACCTCATTGACCGCTCAGATTTTGCTCACGATTGCGTTCGTTCCCCGCTTCCTGACCCTGGGCCATGAAACAGTATGGGAATCGCTCTTCCATGCGGCTTTTATGGCAATCTCGGTGTTCAATAATGCCGGCTTTGTCATCTTGAGCGGTGGCTTGGTCCCCTACCACACGGACTGGTGGATGCTCAGCCCCATTATTCTGGGAACCTTTGTCGGGGCGATCGGCTTTCCTGTTATCTCCGACCTCTCACAGCACTGGCGCACTCCCTCCAGATGGGCCCTGCATACGAAACTCACACTTTCGACATACATTCTTCTGGTTTTCGTTGGCACCATCGCTTTCGCCTTCACCGAATGGACGAACTCGGCTACCCTTGGCGATCTTGATATTTCCTCACGATTGTTGAACTCCCTCTTGGCTGGGGTCAACACCCGGTCCTCAGGTTTATCCTCTTTGGACGTGGCGAATATGCGCCCCCAGACCCACTTCGTTCAGGACATCATGATGATGATCGGCGGCGGTTCCGTATCAACCGCAGGTGGAATCAAGGTGACGACCTTCGCCGTTCTTTTGTTGGCTGCTGCTGCCGAAGCCCGAGGCGACCGCGACATCGAAATCTTCAGCCGACGCATCCCCCACTCGGTGGTTCGCCTGGCCGTTGCAGTGACCCTCTTGGGATCACTTTTTGTTGCTCTCTCGACCGTTGTTTTGCTGACTCTGACCGGCTACAGTCTTGATGTCGTTCTCTTTGAATCGATTTCTGCATTTGCGACCGTTGGGCTCTCAACAGGTATTACTCCCGATCTCCCAGCAATTGCAAAATACGTTCTTGCAGCCCTGATGTTTGCCGGACGTACTGGAACCATGACCCTCGCGGCTGCGCTCGCTCTGCGCGATCGGCCTCGGGCAATTCGCCAACCAGCCGAGTCTCCGTTGATCGGCTAAGAGCCGCGTCGCCCCACGAGCAAAAGCCCTCATTCGTGGGAGAATACGACTATGGCAGAAGAAAAGACCCTTGCATCGGGAACCCTGGTCATCGGATTGGGACGTTTCGGTTCCGCCGTTGCCTTCACTCTGGACAAGCTTGGCTACGAAGTGCTGGCAGTTGAAAAAGACAGCCGCCGCGTCCAGCAGTTCTCGGGTCGTATTCCCGTTGTCGAGGCCGACGCCTCCTCGGTGGAAGCACTGAACCAGTTGGGAGCCAAAGACTTCTACTCCGCGGTCGTGGGAATTGGATCCTCCTTGGAAGCCTCGGTGCTCATCACTGCAAACCTTGTCGATATTGGAATGACAAATATTTGGGCGAAGGCGATCTCGCGCGAACACAGTCGCATTCTTCGACGCATCGGCGCCCAGCACGTTGTTGCTCCCGAATTCGATGCCGGTCAGCGTACGGCCCACCTCGTTGGTGGACGCATGATCGACTACATCGAAATGGACAAGGACGGCTTTGCCATCATGAAGCTCCGTCCGCCGAAAGAAGTGTGCGGTTTTACCCTCAGCGAGCTCGATCTTCGAGGCCGTTACGGCGTGAATGTGTTGGGGATTCTTCGTCCGGGGGCGCCCTTTGAGTACGCCGACGCGACGACTCGAATTAACCGCGAAGACACCATTGTGGTTTCAGGCGATACCCGACTTTTGGAGTATTTCGCAAACCGGCCCTAAGTGGCGGCTTCACTTTTCCTATCCTGTGCATGCACTAGGTTGTTCACCTGCACGGATAGGAATTCTCTGTACGCACGAGGCCAAACTGGACGCAGATGCCGGTGGTGTGGTTTAGCGTAGGGATATGGCGAAAGAAAAAAGCGTGTACCGCTGCAGCGAATGCGGTTGGACCTCACACAAATGGGTTGGCCAGTGTAGAGAGTGCAACCAATGGAACTCCATGGAAAAGTCCGGCCCCTCTGCTTCCGTTCCGG
>CALIEP010000063.1 GCA_938022345.1 uncultured Actinomyces sp. | reverse complement strand
ACGAAACTCAGGTCGCGGAGAACCTAGGGGATGACGCTGAGGCGGCTCAGGCCTCGGAAGAAGAGGACGCACCCGGAAACTAAACCAACCCGGGTGTGGGGGAGCGCTCGCTACTTGGCCTCGTCGAAGAGGGTGCTCAGCAGGTAGCATGGTGGGGTGACTTCAGCTGATCTTCATCCCGTCCTTGTTGTCGATTTTGGCGCGCAGTACGCTCAGCTCATTGCTCGTCGCGTGCGCGAAGCCAGCGTCTATTCGGAAATCGTCCCGCACACCATGCCGGTCACCGAAATGCTCGCGAAGGAACCCGCAGCAATTATTCTTTCCGGCGGCCCCTCATCTGTGTATGAAGAGGGTGCTCCTTCCATTGATCCCGCGATTTTCGCCGCGGGTGTGCCGGTTCTGGGAATCTGCTACGGCTTCCAGACCATGGCCCACGCACTGGGCGGAACCGTGGGACGCACGGGAACCCGCGAGTACGGGCACACCGACGCCTCTGTTTCTGAGCAATCCTGCCTGTTTGACGGCACTCCCGACGATCAGGTCGTGTGGATGAGCCACGGCGACGCCGTTCAGGGCGCGCCCGAAGGCTTCACCGTCACCGCATCGACTGCAGAGACTCCGGTTGCAGCTTTCGAATGCGCCGAGCGTCGCCTCTACGGCCTGCAGTGGCACCCTGAGGTTGGGCACTCGCAGTTCGGCCAGGACGCGCTGAAGAACTTCCTCTACAAGGGCGCAGGAATTGAGCCCACGTGGACGCCGGGCTCGATTGTCGACGAGCAAGTCGCAAAGATCCGCGAGCAGATCGGTGACGCGCAGGTGATTTGTGCGCTTTCCGGTGGTGTGGATTCCTCCGTGGCCGCGGCGCTTGTTCACAAGGCTGTTGGCGATCAGCTCACCTGTTTCTTCATCGATCACGGCCTGCTGCGTGCGGGCGAGCGTGAGCAGGTTGAAAACGACTACGCACGTGGCATGGGCATCCGCGTCATCACCTGCGACGAGTCTGAGCGCTTCTTGTCCGCTCTGGCCGGTGTTACCGACCCTGAAACCAAGCGCAAGATCATCGGTCGCGAATTCATTCGCTCTTTCGAGGCCGCCCAGAAGCAGGTCATCGAAGAGGTTGGCGCTGCCGGCGGTGAAGTGAAGTTCCTGGTCCAGGGCACCCTGTACCCCGACGTCGTTGAGTCCGGCGGCGGCGAGGGCGCTGCGAACATCAAGAGCCACCACAACGTGGGCTGCCTGCCCG
>CALIEP010000062.1 GCA_938022345.1 uncultured Actinomyces sp. | reverse complement strand
CAGTACAAGGCCGAAGAGCTGCTCTTCGAGGATATGCCGGTCATCCCGACCTGGTACGCAAACACCAACGGTGCATGGTCCAACAAGGTGAGCAACGTTCAGTTCACCTGGAACTCGACCGTGAACTACTTCGCGATTACCAAGAACTGAAAATAGTTCTTCCCCGCTAAATACTTGAGCGGATGAGGTGTGGGGTGGAAGTCTGTCGACTTCCACCCCACACGCATTGAGCATGTGTCTTTCAGTGAATTCTCAATGGGGGATTCTTCAGAGTCTTCTCTACGTAATTAAAGACACACGATTGACCATTTACCACTTCTTTGCATTACTATGAGCGATAGTGCGCATACGTTTGTGTGTATCTTGTGCGGTATCTCGCTGATCCGTTTGTAGGTACAGGCGTATGTGAAAGCCCGTTCATGATGATGAACCCCGATACGTTTACGGAAATTCTTCGTAAACACATGTAATAAAGGACCTGTCCATGCTGCGATACATCGGACGACGTCTCCTGCAGACCATCCCGGTCTTCTTTGGAGCAACGTTCCTGATCTTTGCGATGGTCCACCTGATGCCAGGTGATCCCGTCGCGGCCCTCGGAGGCGATAAAGGCTTGACCGAGGCTGCGGCAGCTCGAATCCGCGAAGAATACAACCTTGATAAGCCTTTCTGGATGCAGTATCTGCTCTACCTCAAGGGCATCTTCACCCTTGACTTTGGGAAGACCTTCTCCCAGCAACCGGTAACGACGGTGCTGGCAACCGCATTCCCGATCACCATCCGACTTGCCATCTACGCCCTGTTGATCGAGGCAATCCTCGGTATCCTCTTCGGTGTTATTGCAGGTGTGCGTCGCGGTGGTTTCTTCGACTCTACGGTCTTGGTTCTCTCGCTGGTCGTCATTTCTG
Source organism: uncultured Actinomyces sp. (assembly GCA_938022345.1). Lineage (GTDB taxonomy): Bacteria > Actinomycetota > Actinomycetes > Actinomycetales > Actinomycetaceae > Pauljensenia. The sequence goes on along the minus strand of CALIEP010000062.1, from coordinate 381 downwards.
TGCCGACCTTCGTCATCGGCTTCCTCATGCAGTTCTTCCTTGGCATCAAATGGGGATTTCTTCCTGCTACGGCAACTACTATTTCATTGAAATCGTTGACGATGCCTGCAATTGTGCTAGGCGCGACCTCCCTTGCATATGTCATCCGACTCACGCGCCAATCGGTATCCGAAAACGTCTCTGCCGATTACGTGCGTACCGCACGCGCTAAGGGCCTGAAAGAGGGCACCGTGATGACGCGCCACATTCTTCGTAACTCGCTGATCCCCGTCGCTACCTTCCTCGGTGGCGACTTTGGCGGCCTCATGGGTGGCGCGATCATTACCTAAGGTATCTTCAACATCAACGGCGTTGGCGGTACCTTGTGGCAGGCGATCGTTC
>CALIEP010000061.1 GCA_938022345.1 uncultured Actinomyces sp. | reverse complement strand
GGCAACAGTGGCAGCAGGGGCAGTCCGCTCAACAGGCGCAGCATTGGAGTGGACAGCCAACCCAGCAGCCCTACGGCCCCGGCCAGCAACAGGGGCAGCAGTGGCAGCCTCAAAACGGTCAGGGCGCCCAGAATGGGCGGCAAGGCCAGCCCGGCCAACCGCAGCAGGGCCAGCAGCCCGGTCAAGGACAACAATGGCAGCAGGGCCAGCAGCCAAATCCCTGGGCACAGGGACCCACGCAGCAATAACGAGCGAAAAAGCTCAAGGATAGGTTGAGGGCTTGGTATCACGTGATACTAAGCCCTCAACCTCTTCGTAGAAACCTTTAACGCGCTCTTCCCTCCATTAAGAACGCGCCAGAAGACCTCTACTCGATTACCTTCTCAAAAGACCACACAGGCACATCGTTCCCCTCTAAAGACACCGAGTGCTCACCAACAATTCTGTATCCCGCACTCGAATACAAGTGCGCATTCCTTGGGGTACACGTAATAAATGCGAGGCAGCCTCCCCCATAGGAACGAATGTATCCTTCAATCCCACGTTCAAGGAAAAGCCTGCCAAGGCCTCGGTGTTGAAATTCCGGATCAACTGCGATCACCGTCAGGAACCACTGAAAATCCGATGCTTTGCGGACAACTGAATCCGCGGCCTCGGTAAAAGAGAAGAAACGCACCAAGCGGTCAAAGCGCATGTATCCAAGGAGTGGCCTGCAGTAGCGCATGTACTCAAGCAGCCCTGGCGGGCGACGGTTAAGCAGTGCGACGCCAAGGATTCTCCCCTGATCTTCTAAGACCAAAACCGTGTGATAACGCACGAATACGCGGATCATGACGGCGTGAAGATCACGAATCCAGTCGGAGAATTTTTCGGGTTTAGCAAGTAACCCTTTCACTGCCGTGTGAAGAGGGTAATTTTCGAAGGCTGCACCCGCGAGATCAGCGAGCTTATCTATCTGGTCCTCGCGCGCAGAGTAAACATGCATGCCCTTCCCCGATCGTCGAATCCTCATGTCTGAGTATGAGTGGATACTGAGGTTTTGAGGCTAATGCATCAACCTGCACCTGTACTGTCTACAGACAGTATGAAGGCAGGGCAAAAGCCTCGCAACAGTTTGCATTCATAAATGTATCGGGAATTTTTTGAGGAAATTTCAGGCGGGTATCCGATCGCACTTCCTAGCGGTAACCTGAAAATATGTGGCTTCTCTTCGCCTTAGGTTCAGCATTCTTCGCTGGCATCACCGCTGTACTTGCGAAGCTTGGAATCCACGGCCACGATTCAACGCTCATCACCGCGCTAAGGACTTCTGTCGTTTTCCTCGGGGCATGGATTGTGGCAGCTATCAGCATCAATGGCCACTTTGCGTCCGAGCTCACCGCTATTGCACCCAGCACCTACCTCTTTCTTTTCCTCTCCGGGCTTGCAACCGGCGCATCGTGGCTCTGCTTCTTCGCTGCTCTCTCTCGCGCTCCGGTAACTGTGGTAAGTCCGATCGATAAGTCTTCGACCATCATTGCCATTGCCTTCGCAGTCTTTTTCTTAGGTGAAAGACTCTCCCCCATCGCTTGCGTCGGCGTGCTCGCTCTGACAGCTGGAATCGGATTGACTCTTGAGCAGGGAATGCTGAGCGGGCTTTTCAGCCAGCATACAAAGCGCCCCGCGAACGCCCCGCTGCCCGACGCACAGAAGGCTTCTACGGCCTCGTGGATGATCTTTGCGCTAGCATCTGCAATCTTCGCTGCCCTCACCTCAATCCTCGGGAAAGTAGGAATCACAGGGGTCGACTCCAACCTGGGAACAGCAATCAGAACTTCCGTTGTTTTGCTCATGGCCTGGATCGTTGTCGCGCTTCATGCAAAACCGGCGCAAGTCCGCACTATTCCGCTGCGCGACCAGGCATGGATCGCGGCTTCAGGAATCGCAACCACGGCCTCGTGGCTGTGCTACTACCGAGCGCTCCAGGAAGGCCCCGCGTCCATCGTTGTCCCTATCGACAAGCTTTCAATACTGGTGACAGTTGCATTTTCGGCACTTATGTTGCGCGAGCGCGTCTCGGGACGGTATTTATTGGGAATCGCTGCTTTATGCGCCGGGACCGTTCTTATGATCATCGGCTAGCCCGAGGAGAGAAATTATGCTGCGCCGCGCAACACCCGAAGATGCAGAAGCACTATCCGTGCTTGCGTCCACGTGCTACATCCAGACTTTTGGGCAGCTTTACTCTTCCG
>CALIEP010000060.1 GCA_938022345.1 uncultured Actinomyces sp. | reverse complement strand
CGAGCTTTCGCCCAATGGAATCAGCAACGCGGTCGATGAGCGCTGAGGACACCAAAGTCTTACCGACTGCGGCGTCTGCGGGCCAGTTCGGGCGATGCGTGAAGAGGTATTCGATCGCAACGGCCAGGTAGTGGTTCGGGTTCATCAAACCGTCGGGTGTCACGATTCCGTGGCGGTCCGAGTCGGCGTCATTTCCGGTCGCAATGTCGTAGGGAGTATTTCCGTTCTCATCTGGAGTCATCGCATCGCGAAGAGAAGCCATCGCATAGGGAGAGGAACAATCCATGCGGATCTTTCCATCCCAGTCCAGGGTCATGAAGGACCATGCGGGGTCAACCTTGGGGTTCACAACGGTCAATTCCAAGCCGTAGCGCTCGGCGATCGCTCCCCAGTAGTCGACCGAAGCACCACCGAGGGGATCGGCGCCAATGCGCACGCCGGCCTCGCGAATCGCATCGATATCGATGACTTGGTCAAGCTGATCGACGTAGTAAGCGAGGTAGTCGAAGCGGTGGATGCTGGGGTGATCCAGCAGATCCGAACCCAGCACGCGATCAACACTGCGCCAACCCTTTTCAAGGATTTCATTGGCACGCTTAGCAATCCACGAGGTCGCGTCAGAGTCCGCGGGACCACAATGAGGCGGGTTGTACTTGAAGCCACCGTCACGAGGAGGGTTGTGGCTGGGGGTGACGACGATACCGTCGGCCAGTCCTTCCCCAGTCGTACGCAGGTGCTTGGGAGCACCGTTTGCACCGAGAATCGCCACAGAAACCGCAGGGGTCGGAGTGTAGGAACCACGTGCGTCGATGCGAACATCAACGTTATTAGCGGCCAAGACTTCCAGGGCGGTGCGCCATGCGGGTTCGCTGAGCGCATGCGTGTCACGACCGATGAAAAGCGGGCCGTTGAAACCCTGCTCAGCTCGGTAGTCAACAATTGCCTGGGTAATCGCAACGATGTGTGCTTCATTGAACTTGCCATCGAATGCGCTACCGAGGTGACCGGAGGTACCAAAAGACACCCGTTGATCGGGGTTTGAGGGGTCCGGTTCAATGTCGTAATACGCAGAAATCAGCGCATCAATATCAGTAAGGTCTTCGGGAAGGGCAACAGTGCCAGCTCGATCAAACATGCTTTTAGTCTGCAATGTTTCCCTAAACCTTGCAAGGCATTTCACGATAAGGGACAGATTCACTTCCCAAACAGATTGGCCTACTCACGCGCTTTACTCCCTTGCGTTAAACTCAATGTGAATGTCGCCCCGGCAACGACGCAGCGCGACATTCATGGAAGACAAAGGAGAACCCCATGGGCTGGTTGGATTCGATCGAGCACAATCGCTGGCTGTCAGCACAGCTTCAAGCACTGATCGCAGAAGCAAAAGTGAGTACGACACCTTCGGGGTTTAGCGAAGGCCCAGACGGCGAGGAACCCAGCGAACGCGATCAATTCACACTCAGCGCTCGAATGCTGCACGCTTTTTCCTTGGGAACGCTCTTGGGGCTTCCGGGCTCTCGCCGCTATGCTGACCACGCGACGCGTACCCTGCGTCGCGTGATTGACGAGCACCTGAAGGAACTCCCCGACCCAAGCGCCGTTGATGAAGAAGAAAACACCGACTCGGAAGCTTATAAAGCGGAAGTTCGCGGCGGAGACATCGACTACCAGCTCGATAACGCACTACTAATCAGTGCGAGCGCCGCGGCCGCCGTTGCAAACCGCCCCGGTGCACACGAACTCCTCCTGGGGGCTCTTCACGAGCAAGAGCGCCGCTGGCTTGCCCCCAACGGACTGGTCTACGGAGCCATAGCCTCGGGAAGTACGCAGCACAAGGCGCCAATTATCTCCCTTGGAACCCTAGCCTCGACCGCCGAGGCGTACCTAGCAGCTGCCGAGGCAACCGCCGACCCCGTATGGATCGACCGAGCCGAATCCATCACCCGCACGGTCGTGCAGATGGGAAGCGAGGCCTCGTGGAGGGTGGGCGAATACATCGATATCGAGGAGCTCTCCCCCGTTCCCCAAACCGAGGCCGATTGGTCAAAGAAGTGGGAGCATTGGTCTGCAACTCCGGTGCTTGAAGGCGTGCAGATCGGCAGCTTGCTGCGCTGGTCGCGGCTGTGCATTCAGGTTCGCGCAGCCTTGAGGTCACTGGGACGTAAGAGCGATGACACGCTTCTCGAGGCCGGGCAAGACTTCTTTGAGCGAGCACGCGTTGATGGATGGCGTAAGAAGGGCTACGCGGGATTCGTGACCTCGGTGGGCTTCGAGCATCACGAGGCAGAAATTCTGGACGACCGACACTTCATGTGGGTCGCCTGCGAAGGCGTCTGCGCCGCGGTATCACTGGCACGAGCACTGCGCGATGACGGTGCCAGCGAAGGTGAAGTCGAGCACTACGAACACTGCTACCGCTCGTGGTTGGATTTCATTAACGATGAGCTGATTGTCCAGCCTGGACAGTGGCTGCATGCCTTGTCCTTTGACAATGAGCGGATTGAAGAGTCGAGGCCCCGCAGTGGGGATATCGCCTGGGCAATTCAGTGCGTTTTGGTTGGCCGAGTGCCGATGTGGCCACCTTTCGCTTCCGCTATTTCCCGAGGCCTATTGGACCATCCAGAAGAGGCACCAGCTGATCGCCGTTCGTGGGTTCCTTTCCGTCGTCACCGCTGAGAATAAAGGGATCGAGGGCATATTTGGGAAGACGAATGTGCGAATAGACCAAGATCCGCTATGATTGGCGGGTCTGGAGGGCTGACCGAGTGGCCGAAGGTGACGGTCTTGAAAACCGTTGTGTCAGCAATGGCACCGGGGGTTCGAATCCCTTGCCCTCCGCTGTACCGGCAACGCTTAGCTTCCCAGCGTGCGCATTTCGCACGCGATGGGAAAATG
>CALIEP010000059.1 GCA_938022345.1 uncultured Actinomyces sp. | reverse complement strand
ATGGAACAGAACAAGGCGGCCCTGGTCCCCGACGGATCATGGCGTATCAACACGTGTGCATCCTCCACCGCCCATAAGTTTGGTTTCGCCCCCCTGCCCGCCGGTACCGCAGGCCGTAAGACGATCATCAACGGTATTGCCCCATCGATCTCAAAGGACACGAAGCATCCCGAAGAGTCCTGGAAGTGGGTCAAGTACCTTACTTCCGACAAGTGCCAGTCCATTGTCGCGAAGGAAGCGGTGGTATTCCCTTCGATCAAAGCGCAGTCGCAGGCAGCGGCCGACGCGCACAAAGCCAAGGGAGTTGACGTGTCTGCCTACTGGGACATTGCGCAGCAGCCGGACTCTTTGGCCTATTACCCGATCACATTCAAGGCCGACGAGATCAACAAGGAAGCCGATCTGGTTATAGAGCAGATCGAGCGCGGAACAGCAGCGCCCGCACAGGTGCTTCCGTCCCTGAACGACAAGATCAACTCGATCCTGTCAGGCAAGTAGAACGAGGTCAATCCGCAGCTGGATCGGGTGTCTGGGCGGGAACTGACGTGAACGCCCAGACACCCTTCGGCCATTGGCGGTCAACGAACGGCACCGCGCCAAGGAAATCACGTGAGGGCAGCATGGACACACGTATTGTCTGTAATGACGGAGAGTGGGCGATTCTCCACGAGGGTACGACGAGCCGCACGGTAACGAGCAGCTCCTCAACGATATCGGTGATACACGATCTGCCCGCCGACACGGAATACTATCGACACGGGTGGACGTCATGGTCCCCGACCTCGTGGTGGCACCTCGACCATGACCCATGGCGCGTATGGAACAACCCGGAACGAACACTGACGGCCGAAGACGTCGTCACAGACTCCGAGGAACTTCACCGATCGTATATGGTGACGTGTCTGAGTGTGGGGAAGGACGTGAGCCTCCTGGTCGGATCACTCGGGCATTATTCGGGACTCCTCACGTTCCTGCCCGGCCAGATCCGTGGAACCCCGCTCGATCAGGAGTCCACCGACCACGCCGATATGCGCGAGTGTGGCGAATCGGGACGGGTGAGCGGGTGGTTCCTGATGATCGGTCCTGAGCGCGAATGCTGGGACGCGTATACCGAAGCACTTGCACGGTCGACGGTCGATGATACCTTCCGTCCGCCTCGCCCATCCAGTGCCGTATGGTCATCGTGGTACTCGTGGTTCGAAGAGGTTACTCAGCGTCTCATCGAAGATGAGATCATGCCTGCGGCCCGCAACGGCTACGACGTCATTCAAATCGATGACGGTTGGGAAAAAGCGGTGGGATGGTGGGAAGCGAACAGTGACTTCCCCGCAGGAATGGCATCGCTCGCGAGGAGCATTCGGGCTGCGGGAATGAAGCCGGGGCTGTGGATCGCCCCCCTCATCGCTACCCGTGATGCCCCCATCGTCTCCGAACACCCTGAATATTTCGTGCACACGCGGGACGGACGCCTTGCGATCGCAGGCCACAACTGGGGGCAGCCCTACTTCTCCCTGGATGTCACCCACCCCGGTGCTCGCCGGTGGCTGGTGGAAGCGATCACCCGGATCAACGGGTGGGGGTATGTGCATCTCAAACTCGACTTCCTCAATGCCGGGGCGATCGAGGGAGTTCGTCACCTGGATATTCCGCGCGAAGTGGCCTATCGCACGGCTCTCCAGCTCATTCGGTCCGCCGCCCCACGTGCCTTCATCCTCGCCTCCGGTGCCGTCATCGCACCCTCTCTCGGGCTCGTTGACTCGGTCCGTGTTGGCCCTGATACCGCCCCCTATTGGGACAACACCGAGAGGCATCGCGATCCGAGCGGACCAGCGATGCGCAACGCGATGCGCAATTCTCTGGCGAGATTCTGGTTGAAATCCCTGGTGGGTATCGATCCAGATGTCGCGTACGCGCGTACCCGGGGTTCGCTCCTATCCCCGCAGGCAAACGCAATGACGCGGTACCTCTCGGTCATCTGCGATGATTTCTCGTGTTCTGACCCCGATGCGTGGCTCACCGATGAGGAGCGAGCATCGTTGCGACAGACCTGCGCCGAAATGAGCGCACGTGCGCGACGGCCCACGGTCATCCAGGAATCCCGCTACGTGTTCACCATTGACGGGGCGCGGGTTGATTTCGAGCCCTGGATCAACCCGCGTGGACGGATCTCGGACCGGCTCTTGATCAAATAGGCGGGTCGTTTTCGCAGAGGTGACCCCGCGAATGAAAGGACAAGACAATGATGTGCATGAGCGTGCGGGCGCGAAAAATCGTTTTTGCATCCGCTCTTCCAGTCCTCATCCTCTCGCTGTGTGTATTTCAGCCACTATCAGCCCGAGCGGCAAAGATCTCTGAAGATTCCCAGGGGCTCGTCGATCCCAGTTCTCCCGAACGAAGCGTCTATGCTCTCACGGCATCGGAAGAGTTCAACGGCAACGATATCAACCATCAACTCTTCATGAGTGACTATCTGCCGCATTGGTCAAGATCGGCGGGGACTCGGGCCCGGTATCAGGTGTCTGGAGGAAGTTTAAAACTGATGATTGATCAGGATCAGAAACCGTGGGACCCGGCTTTTGATGGGGACACGAAAGTCTCGTCGATACAAACCTACAATAGGGATTACATTCACCGGTGGACGAACTATCCGGATGTTGCACGCCACACCGAACCTTTCCGAGGACACATTCAAAAATATGGATATTTCGAGGTGCGCGCCAAAGCGGCCTCGGGCGGGGGAATCCACTCCGCATGGTGGATGACCGGGGTCAACCAGGATCAGCCCGAGAACGCCAATAAGCAGGCGCGTCAATCAGGAGAGGTCGATATTTTCGAGATCCTGGGACGGAATGGAACCACGGAAGCCCTCATGATCAC
>CALIEP010000058.1 GCA_938022345.1 uncultured Actinomyces sp. | reverse complement strand
ACTAACACGAGATAGTTAGTGATTCGGTATTCATATCGATCTACGACACGAACCAATGGAGGTATCGCATGTTGAAGAAAAAGATGGCCGCTGGTGTCGTCGCCCTGGCCATGGTAAGCACTCTAGGATTGAGCGCCTGCTCGAACGGCAGCAGCGACTCTTCTTCAAGTTCTGCAAGCGGTGGATCCGCATCGGGTTCGATCCCCAAGCCCGATGTTTCCTGCGATATTCCCGCAACGAATCTCGATGATTCGAAGATCGACACCTCGAAGGTCGAAGGTGAAATCACCTTCCATACTCAGGGTCTCAAGACCGACTTCGGCTACTTCTTCACCAAGAAGATCAAGGAATTTGAGGACGCAAACCCCGGTGTCAAGATCAAGTGGACTGACCAGGCGGGCGGCGCTGAATTCGATCATACCATTACCGCTCAGGCAACGAACTGCCAGATGGCAGACGTTGTGAACGTTCCTTCCTCCACCATCCTGGCTCTGTCGAAGTCCAACCTCCTCATGGACTTCGACGTGAAGGCTCCCGGTATTGGTGACAAGTTCGTTCAGACCATTTGGGACTCGACCAAGCTGGGCGCAAACAAGCACCACACCGCACTTCCGTGGTACTTCTGCCCCTATATCACCACCTACAACAAGGAAGTTTTCAAGCGCGCAGGCTTGGATGAAAACACCTCTCCCAAGACCATGGAAGAGATGTTTGACTACGCTGCGAAGGTCGGTGCAGACGGCAAGGGCGATTACGGAATCTACGGCTCCCCGCAGTGGTACATGACCGCTCAGCTGCACGGCATGGGGGTTAACCTCATGAATGCTGATAAGACCGAGTTTGCTTTTGCAGACAATGAGCAGGCCATCAAGTACGTGACTCGCTTGGCTGAACTCTACAAGAGCGGTGCAATTCCGAAGGACTCCCTGACCGGTGAACCCGATCCCGGCAAGGCATACGCTGACGGAAACCTTGCATTCGGTACCCCGAATGCCTCCTTCCTGAAGTCCGTGAAGGCCAACAACGCGACCGTCTACAACAACACTGGCGTTGGCCCCTTCCCGAACAACCCAGGAATCAAGCCGGTATTCGAAGGCCAGTACATTGGCGTGTCGGTCTCGACCAAGAATGCTCCTCTGGCAATGAAGTTCGCCGAGTGGATCACCAACGCTGAGAACGAATACGCATGGACTCACGATGGCGGCGCGATCATCTTCCCGGCAGCAACTAGCGCTCTTGACAAGCTCGTTGCTAACCCGCCGGAGATCGCAAATGATCCGGTCTTCAAGGCTGCTTACGAAGAAGCCGCAAAGGCTGCAAAGGACGCCGAGGCCTACACCGACGTCTTCTACACCACCGGCGCTGTTCAGGACAGCCTCGTTGAGAATGTGAACAAGGCAATCCGCGGAGAGGTCGACCCCAAGACCGCTCTGAAGACTGCACAAGATCAGATGAACAAGAAGCTCAAGGCTCTGGGCGAATGATCTCACCCTTGCCGGGGCGAAACACTACGGTTTCGCCCCGGCAAAACCCTTGAACAGCACCGAAGGACCTGACAATGTCGTCGCGTACAGGACGTGCCCCAAGCCGATCTCTTAATGGGGCCGCGCGTTTCCGCCCGGGATGGATGCCGTGGATCTGGATTACACTCCCGGTCTTGGCAAT
>CALIEP010000057.1 GCA_938022345.1 uncultured Actinomyces sp. | reverse complement strand
ACCGCCCCTACCGGCTCTTGCGCGCCGTCGAAGGACTGACGCTCATTGATCTGCCCGACGCTGAGGTTTGCTGTGGCTTTGGTGGCACCTTCGCCATTAAGAACTCCGAAACCTCGACTGCGATGCTTGCCGACAAGGTCTCGAATGTCATGTCAACGCACGCCGAGGTTCTGGTCATGGGTGATTACTCCTGCTTGATGCACGTCGGTGGCGGTCTGTCTCGACTGAACTCGGGTATCCGCCCGATGCACATCGCAGAGATTCTTGCATCCACCAAGGACAAGCCTTTCCTTGGCAACATTTCATTCGCTCCAGAAAGCGCACAGGTGATCTGAAATGTCTGAAACCTTCATCGGTATGCCCGGGGTCGCCTCGAGCGATGACTCCAATGCTGCGGTTCACACCGGAGGATGGCGAACAACGGTTGAGATCCCCGAAGACACTCTTCGCTGGGGTCCGACTTTCCCCGAGGCCGCGCATAAGACCCTTGCAAACACCCAGATGCGCCGCAATCTTGGCCACGCTACCCGCACTATTCGCGCTAAGCGTGGTCAGCGCGTTGCAGAAATGCCCGACTGGGAAGATCTGCGTGACGCTGCAGAAGCGATCAAGTTTGAGGTCGAATCCCGACTCCCTGAACTTCTGGAAGAATTCGAGCGCAATGTCACCGCACGTGGAGGCATCGTTCACTGGGCACGCGATAAGCATGAAGCGAATCGCATCATCGCGGACATCATTAAGTCCAAGGGCGTCGACGAAGTCGTCAAGATCAAGTCGATGGCAACCCAGGAAACGAACCTTAACGAATTCCTGAAGGACGAAGGTATTTCCGCACGCGAGACCGACCTGGCAGAAATGATCGTCCAGCTTGCTGACGATATGCCCAGCCACATTGTCGTTCCTGCAATTCACCGTAACCGTTCCGAGGTTCGTGGCATTTTCCTAGATCGAATGGAAGATGCCCCGCGTGATCTTTCTGATGATCCCCAGGAATTGACTGCCGCCGCACGCGCACACCTTCGTAAGAAGTTCCTGCATGCCAAGGTCGCGGTTTCAGGTACCAACATGGGTATCGCTGAAACTGGAACCGTGTCGGTCTTCGAATCGGAAGGTAACGGACGTATGTGCCTGACCCTTCCCGATACGCTCATCACATTGATGGGTATCGAAAAGCTGGTTCCTCGTTACCAAGATATCGAGGTCTTCTCCCAGCTTCTCCCCCGCTCTGCTACGGGTGAGCGCATGAACCCCTACACCTCGATGTGGACAGGCGTGACTCCGGGTGATGGCCCGCAGGAATTCCACCTGATCCTGATGGATAACGGACGCACCAAGACTCTCGCAGATCCCATTGGCCGCGAAGCCCTTGCATGCATCCGTTGCGGTTCCTGCATGAATATCTGCCCGGTCTACCAACACACTTCGGGTCACGCCTACGGTTCGGTCTACCCCGGCCCCATCGGCGCTATCCTCACGCCACAGCTGACTCAAGGCTTGGATGAGAAGGATCCTGTCCACACCATTCCCTTCGCGTCTTCTCTGTGCGGTGCGTGTGGTGAGGTCTGCCCGGTCAAGATCAAGATTCCGAACATTCTGATCCATATGCGTGCCCGCACCGTGGACGTTAAACACAACATCGTGCCTGATATCTGGGATTTGGCGATGGATGCTTCAACCCCTGTCATGTCCAATTCAAATGCATGGGAGCTGGCTACGACCGGCGTCAAGGCAACTCGCATTGCCAAGAAGAAGGGAAAGATCGGTGCTCTTCCCTTCCCGGCATCGCTGTGGACTACTGCCCGCGATCTTCCGGTCGCTCCAAAGGAAACATTCCGCCAGTGGTGGCGGCGTACTCACCCCGACTCAGATGCCACGGCTCCACGCTCCGATGCGCCGGCGAAGGATATACCTTTGGCAAGTGAGCACGGAATGACTACTCACACGAATACTGAGGAGGCCTGAGATGGTTATGGATGCGAAGACCGCTATCCTCGCCCGTGCGCGCGAGGCCATTGAGCGTTCGCAAGAGGGACGTCCCGTCCGCGAAATTCCTCGTAACTACATCCGCGAAGGCCAACATGCCCCCGGTTCGGATGAAGTCGTTGCTGAGATGATTGAGAAGCTTGAGGACTACTCAGCGCAGGTTGTCGAGGCACGCGATGATCAGGCAATCGATGATGCGATTGCAAAGTTCCTTTCCGAGGCCAAGGCTTCCTCGGTTGTCGTTCCCACCGGCCTCGATGATCAGTTCAAGAAGGCGGCTGGACGCGATAAGCGAAATGTACGTGAAGATTCGCGCGAGAATGCAATTCCGACTTTGGAATTGGACGCAATCGATGCCGTCGTGACTCGCACTCGCGTCGGGATTTCCATTTCGGGAACGATTATTTTGGACGGCGAACCTGATCAAGGACGCCGCGCCATCACTCTTGTTCCCGATACTCATGTGGCAATTCTCGAGCGCTCTGCGATCGTTCCTACCGTCCCACAGGCCGTCGATATCTTAGGTGAGCATCCCGAGCGTCCAACAACCTGGATCGCCGGTGGTTCTGCAACTTCGGATATCGAATTGGTTCGTGTCAATGGCGTTCACGGTCCTCGTCACCTACGAGTGATCATCGCACACTAAGCGATCCACGACTGACACCGTGTAGTTAAAGTGGTGGGGCGGTTCCGAAAGGACCGCCCCACCACTTTAACTTTCCTTGTTCAAAGGAGAGCGAAAAGCTTACTTAACAAAGTTGCCTAATCCATTTTTTGCTCCGCATTCTCCTGCGAGTTCTCAAGGCTGAATGTAAAAGAACGAGCCGTCATATCATTCATCACGACATAAAGTTTCTCGCGCCCCAAGAGCTGAGCAAAGAATATATCTTCGAGCTTAATTCCCTGTTGTTCAAGTTCCTTAGTAAGCCACTCCTTGCTCTGGCCAGAGGCTTCAAGTTGATCCTGAACAACCTGTCCCTTCGAGACTAAGACGTAGCTCAAGCTTCCATCGCCCTTCTTGACAACGGTCAAAGAGCCATTGGATCCATACTGTGCAAACTCAATATCTTCAACTGAAAAGATCCCGCGCGAGCGAAGCTCTTCGGTGAAATTAATGATGTCAAAATTACTCCTTTCATCATCGAGAGAATCAATGACGAAATGGCCGTGATTGATGATGGTCACCGCTTTGCCCTTGAAGATTTGCCGCGCGGGCATAAAGCGTGAAGCAATGAAGTTAAAGAGTGAAATCATCCCAACAGTTGCAAGCAGCAGCACAACGTAAGAGAAAGTAGAAACCGTATGGTTATAGATAATGCCGCCGATGATTCCACCCAGAACAAAGTTTCCGATGAAGTCAATGGAAGTGAATTGGGTGAGACTCTGTTTCTTTGTCAGAGTCAGGTGAGCTGAAATGATCACGATACCGATGAAGAGTTGGTAGATCGAGTGTGCGTCAAGGATAAGTTCGTTCCACATAAGCTAACGATAGAACACGGAGTAACTGATAACAGTGTGGGGCCCGGTACCAATCGGTACCGGGCCCCACAAAAACTTGCGAACGGAGGAATCAGTCCTCGACGTCCAGCAGGCCGTTCTTGTACGCCTTCGCCAGACGACGGGGAACACGCACCTCACGGCCACCCACCTTGATGGTGTTCAGCTCAGTGAGATCGGCCTTCCATGCGGACCGGCGAGTGCGGGTGTTTGCTCGGGACATCTTGCGCTTGGGAACTGCCATGACCCTACCGCTCCTCTTCTAGTTCTGACGTTTTTACCGCGTCGATGCGTATCCTTCAGACACACAGCCATAGAGATATGACTTTCGACAACCTGACCACTGTAGCACGACGGGCCAAAAGTACGCATATTCCAAAGGAATTATTCGTGCGAAGCTCGTCTCATTCCCGGCCTCACAAACACTCATGTAACAATGAAGGCACTATGTCCTCTCTTCGAGTGCTTGCTTCAGGCACGAGCCTGTCCCATGAGATTGAAATTAAACGGTCGCGCTTTATTGCATCGATCGCTAGGACAGATACACCCGAAGAAGCCCGTGAGTTCATCAATTCGGTGAAAGACGCCCATCCGCAGGCACGCCACAACTGCTCAGCATGGATGATCGCAGAAGAAGGCCATTCACCTTCTCAACATTCTTCGGATGACGGAGAGCCCTCAGGAACCGCTGGAACTCCCATGTTGGATGTTCTCAAGCGCAATGAGCTATGGAATGTGACGGTCGTCGTGACGCGCTACTTCGGGGGAATTCTCCTGGGCGCAGGTGGCCTCGTCCGTGCCTACTCAAGCGCGACCAGTGAGGCCCTCGCACTGGCTTCCTTTGCCCGCTTGGAGGCACTTACGGTTGTTGAAACGGAGCTTGATCCCATCGACGCGGGACGGATCGAGGCCGAACTGCGTCGCATGGGAGCGCAGGTACTGTCTACCGAATGGGGCCAGAGTGTTTTGATCCGCTTAGCAATTACTCCCGAGCAGCTTGAATCCGCCATTGCACTCCTGGCCAATCTCAGTTCAGGAAAGTACTTCTTCCGTGAATTGGGACAACGTTACATAGAAATCGCGGAATAATCTGGCTCCCCATAGAGTTGCAGTTACGTGCATGGCACGAAGCGACATCTAGGAGACATCATGACCAACATCGCAACAGATGTCACCGATCTCATCGGTGGCACTCCCCTGGTTCGAATTAACCGCCTGAATGTGGGTGGCGCGGAAATCGTCGCAAAAGTCGATGCCTTCAACCAAGCTTCTTCCGTCAAGGATCGTATTGCTCGTTCCATCGTTGATGCTGCAGAGGCATCCGGGGAACTTAAGCCCGGAGGCACCATTATCGAGGCGACTTCCGGTAATACCGGTGTTGCACTCTCGATGGTCGGTGCGGCGCGTGGTTACAAGGTTGTCATCGTCATGCCGTCCTCGATGAGCGTTGAGCGTCGCATGCTTATTCGCGCCTTCGGTGCAGAACTGGTCCTTACCGACCCCAAGGGCGGAGTGAGCGCCGCTGTCGCAGAAGCTGAGCATATCCGCGATTCGCGCCCCGGATCAATCATCGCCTCACAGTTCACCAATCCAGCAAATCCCGCCGTGCACCGTCGTACGACTGCAGAAGAAATTCTTCACGATACTGACGAGAACGTTGATATCTTCATTGCAGGCGTTGGTACAGGAGGAACAGTGTCCGGTGTGGGTGCCGTCCTCAAGGAACTCAAGCCCAATCTCAAGGTCATTGCAGTTCAACCCGCAGAATCCCCCCTTCTTACCGGTGGCGAGGCAGGCCCTCACGGGATCCAGGGACTCGGTCCAAACTTCGTTGCGCAGACTTACGATCCCAGCGTTGTTGACGAAGTGATCGATATTGAAACCCCTCTTGCACTGGAGACTTCGCGACGAGCAGCCGCAGAAGAAGGCTTGCTTGTTGGTATTTCTTCAGGAGCAGCACTTGCCGCTGCGATCCAAGTGGCACAGCGCCCTGAAAACGAAGGTAAGCGAATCGTCGTAGTCCTCCCCGATACCGGTGAGCGTTATCTTTCGACAGCGCTCTTCGAAAACCTGCGCGACTGACAGGTCTGGGGTGGATGAGACGTAAGCTCATCCACCCCATTTCTGCATCCTTAGATGAGAATGCAGAGGATAATCAAAACCCACGAGCACTTCATCCCCACACAAGTGCAACACTGACCACGAGCAACTAACGGAGAACTACCCATGGCCTCGTCTCCACGCAAGATTATTCAGCTTCTTGCAGAGGATCTTCGAACGGCAAAACGGCGCGATCCCGCGGCCCGTTCGACTCTTGAAGTCGCCCTCGCCTACCCCGGCGTTCATGCACTGTGGACTCATCGAGTAACACACGCAATGTGGTCTCACCCCGCGCTACGCACGCCCGCTCGTGTCCTTTCCTCAATTGCACGGATGACGACAGGGGTTGATATCCATCCCGAGGCAACTATCGGACGCCGTGTATTCATCGACCACGCCACTGGGGTCGTGATTGGACAAACAGCCGAGGTCGGTGAAGCCGTTGTGATCTTCCACGGGGTGCCCTTGGGGGGTGTCGCC
>CALIEP010000056.1 GCA_938022345.1 uncultured Actinomyces sp. | reverse complement strand
GTTTGCCGCTCACTTAGGCAGTCCCGAGGCCTAGGCCGCATTGCCCTTCACGGGATCATCGCCGCTGTGGGGAGAGCATCCTTTCCCCTGTGATGAGGAGCTCCAGTGGCTCCACATTCACTTGGGGCTCTATGGCTCTTGGCGTTTTGATGCGGATGAGCGCGCTTTTGATGTCCCATCCTCCATTGGTGCACCACGCACGAATTGGGTGGCAACAAAAGGGCACCGACATGCGGCTCTGAAGTGGGCAAGCTACGCGGAAGATACTCTGTACGTCGAAGATAATTTGGCCTCTGGAAGTATCCAAAAGCGCGGTGAAGAATGGAATGCTCCCGATCCTGTTGGGCAGGTTCGCCTGCGGGTATTGTCGGAGCACGCAGTCGCAGATGTCACCGGTCCGAATCGGTGCGAGCTCATTTCTGATGAAGATAGACGTGTTGTCGAATCCAAGTTGGGGTGTGACCCACTTCAGCCGGGTGCCGCGCAAGATCCTGCGACCCGTAAGCGTTTCATTGAAATGATCCGCGGACGTAAACGTCCAATCGGTGAGCTCTTAATGGACCAGTCGATCGCTGCTGGAGTTGGGAATATCTATCGCGCGGAAGCATTGTTCCTGGCTGGTATTTCACCGATGAGGGCCGGAAATCTCCTCTCGGTGCAGCGTGTTGGCCACCTGTGGGACACCGTCTGCGAACTGATGACACGAGGCCTAGAGATTGGACGTATCGATACGATTCGCCCCGAGGATCAGCCAGATCCAATCCCTGAAGGTGATGAAGAATTGGCGCGCTGGTATATCTACCATCGCAGTGGACGGCCATGCATTAAATGTGGGACGACGATCAGTGAGAAGCTCATGCAAAATCGCCGTCTTTTCTGGTGCTCGAACTGCCAGAACTGAGGCAGTAGAAGAAGCCACTCGTTAGAGGGGGAGCACAGCTATTTGCTGCTCAGCATTCACTGCGCTTTAAAGCAATTCTGCCTAGCTTGCGGGGGAGTTTTCGCCTTCTTGGAAGATGTCGTAGATCTGAGGAAGGTGAACATTTGCCTCGTCGATTCTGACGATGAGGGAAGATGCTCCCCAGTCTTTACAGCGACGTGCGCACTCTGCGACTAATGCAGTAGCGATTCCGCGGCCTCGGAACTTTGGGTGAACCATCAGGTCAATGACCTGTGGAAGTCCGCTGGGTTCCTCGACGGGGGGATCGACGACGACGATGATCGCGGCGATTAACTCTCCTTCGATCCAACCGCCTAGGAAAGATCCCTCCAATGGGGTGCCGAAAACCCCGTCAAAGCACAGGCGCATCTCGTCTGTTGCTTCAATATTCGCCTCGATACTTGGGCGGATAGCGTATGCGGCTAAAGAAAGCTCTGCAAGTTCCGGGATATCGAAGCGTGTCAGTACGCCGATCTCACACTCTGTTGCACCGTGAAGGCGCGTCAGTGCGTCAATCTGTGCTTGTAGAGAATGTCTGTCCATAAGGACAGAATATGTGATCTGTTACACGGGTGATGGCACGTGAGAAGGTGTGCGAACTCACAGAGTTGTTTGTGGGAGTTTGTTCTAAAGCTTGACAAATACGAGGAACTTAGATGTACCAGGTGGGATCGTCTTCCCAGCAATTTGGATCGATGATGAGGTCGCGATCATCTTCCACCATTCGTTCTTCTGGTTTCTGACGTAACTTTGCTGGGACGCCGATTGCAACAGCATCTTCGGGGACGTCCTTGGTGACGACGGCGTTGGCGCCAACTTTGGCTCCATCGCCAACTGTGATCGGGCCGAGAACCTTTGCGCCAGCACCGATCATGACGTGATTGCCAATGGTCGGATGGCGTTTCCCGGGG
>CALIEP010000055.1 GCA_938022345.1 uncultured Actinomyces sp. | reverse complement strand
GGGCCGCCGGGCCACTGGATTGCGCTCAAACGACCAGTTGCGGGCATGAGTTCTTGAGCGGGATCTTCACTGGTGACTCGCACTTCGATCGCATGACCGCGAGTAGAGGGGATCTCGCTGAGTGGAAGACCTTGAGCAATTCGGATCTGTTCGCTAACCAGATCGATTCCGGTGACCTCTTCGGAAACCGTGTGTTCGACCTGCAGGCGAGGGTTGACTTCCAGGAAATAGGCGTTACCGTCTTCGACCAAGAACTCACAGGTGCCGACACCCACGTACTGGACCGCGTCAAAGAGTGCGCGGGAGTACTCCTCAAGTGCTGCGTGGAGTTCTTCGGAGATGAAAGGAGCAGGAGCTTCTTCAACAACCTTCTGGTTGCGACGCTGGACGGAGCAGTCTCGCGTCGAAACGACTGCGAAAGTTCCGAAAGAATCGCGAGCGCATTGGGTTTCGACGTGACGACCGTGAGAAATGAATTTCTCCATGAAGCACAGCGTCAGCGTCGAAGGATCGATCAGGTTCGTGTAGAAATCGCGAATATCTGAGTCGGAATTCATGCGACTGATTCCACGCCCACCGCCGCCATCGGCACGCTTGATCAGAACCGGGTAGCCAATAGACTGTGCCAGCTCAAGTGCATCCTCGACGCTGCTTCCTTCCAAGGAACGACCGGTGATCGTTGGGACCTTGCACGAGTCAGCCAGTTCGTGGGCTCGAATCTTGTCACCCAAGGCCTCGATGGCCTCGGCGGAAGGCCCGATCCACACCAAGCCAGCTTCTGCGACGCGCGAGGCGAAATCGGCGTTCTCGGAAAGGAACCCGTATCCGGGGTGGATTGCTCGCGCGCCCGACTTTGCGGCGGCCTCGAGAATCGCTTCCGGGTTCAGATAGGTCTCATCGGCGCTCTTCCCACCCAGGCTGTAGGCGGAGGTAGCGAGCTCGCAAGCCAAGGTATCCCGATCGGCCTCAGCGTAGACAGCGACGGAATCCACACCCATTTCGCGAATGGTGCGAATGACGCGAACCGCGATTTCACCTCGGTTCGCAACCAGAACGGGAGAAAGGGCAATCGTCATGACAGGTGTCCTTCCACTAGTGGGGTGGGGGAAATTTCCCCCGTAGTGACGGTGAGAATTTCGCCTTCCGTGGAGCGGCAGATTAGGTGCGCATGCTCATCGATGCTGATCGGAGTCGCGGTGAAGCGAATGCCCCCGGGAAGGTGCAGTGGACATTGCGTGCCGAAGATGCGCATGTATGAGATGTACTCCTCGAGCCAGGATTCGGGTGCGCCGGGTAGCGTGAAGAGCCGTTGGAGGTTTATGCGCAGTTCGCGGATGAATAATTCGCGTTCCTCGCTGCTCATTGAGGTGTCAAAGCTTGCGGCGAAGTCACGAACCTCAGGCGGTAGGGCGCCGATGTTTACCCCAATGCCGATGATCACGCGGTGGGTGTCATCTCTTGTGTTGAGGTGTTCGCAAAGAATTCCAGCGGCTTTACGTCCGTTGATCAGCAGATCGTTTGGCCACTTGAGTGAAAGTGCGTCCTCACCGCTTGCTGTCGCATCGAGCCCTGCGGCGAGGATCGTGCGCAGGAGTGCGACACCGGCCAGCGCGGTCAGCCATTCCAATTCGCTTTCCGAGGCCTCAACCATGAGAGAGAAAGTCAGCGCCTCATCGGAAGAGAGCCAGGCACGTCCATCGCGTCCGCGACCCTTGTTCTGGCGGCTTGCCCATAGCGCTATTCCCGAAGGCGCAGTTGACCCCTCGCCGAGCACGATGCGGGCAAGGTGAGTGTTCGTTGAGTCAACTTCGTCGCAGTGAAGGACGGGTGCTTCTTGATCAATCTGCATTACACCCATCGTTCAATTCGCCGCATGAGCGGACAAATACAGGGGTGCATATTGTGAGGGCTGTGCCCGGAAGACAGATGAGGTGCTATGAGTTTTTGGCGTAATTCTGCGACTCTTGAAGTTTCCTTCGAAAATGCTTGGGGGCGATACCGATGTGTATTTTCAGTCGATTTCGCGCGAGCAGGCGTAGAGCAGGACCAAGACGACTTCGAGAATTGATCGGGTTGCCGGGCTGGCCTGTGAGGCTGTGTGGGCAGGTGGGACCGGTGGGTGATCTTCACGAGGCGCCGGCGCGGGGTAGCCGGAGTTTACAGCAGTATTGTGCTTACTCCGGTACTCGCGAATAGATTGGCGCCAACCTGCAAGGCCTGCAGCGCGCATGACGACACCGATGACGCTTTGGGTAAGGGCGCCAATGGGAACCGTGAGTTCACGCCCGGCGGCCGTCAGGATTGTCTGCAGAACTGAACCGAGTTGATCTGCAAATTGACGGTTAAGGTCCAGCAGTCGCATACCCCACTCGGGGTCGCGGATTGAGCGCATGAGCATCTCAGAGTGGAGGATGTAGAGTCCTTCGTCAATATGGATTGCGTCCAAGGCTTCGTAGAGCAGGTTTTCCATGAGGAGGTGACGATCCCCCTCACCTCCCTGCGATGCGGGGGTTTGGGCGTTCTCCCACAGAAGGACGCGTTCACGCAGGCGTTGGATCAGGTCGGCGTATTCGCCTTCAGCCAAGATTCCCAGCAGTGAGTCTTTAGAGGAAAAATTTGAGTAGAAGGCGCCGCGGGTAAAACCAGCGACTGCGCAGATGTGCTCAAGCGATGTGGCTTCAATGCCTTCGGTGATGATGATGTGTCGAGTTGCTGCAAGGAGACGGTCCTGGGTTTCGGCTCGTTTTCCCATATGTAACCGCCTCTTCCTGCCGACACCGAGTGGAACATGCATGGGCGAAGGCGATGCGTCTTCAGTGACATGTTCGTTTAGAGCTGAGGGCTCTATTGTCTCACGACCATCGTGCCCAGTGTAGGGTGAATGCATGATTGGTGGACTTCTTACGCTACTGGGCAACCTGATTCTGATCGTTGTAATCGGTGTTGCACTGATTTCAGCTGCCTTCATTTTCTTTGTCCGTCGCGCGATGCGTCGCGGCATGGGGCAAGACGCTCCTTCGCGCTATGGGGCCCCGCGACCGGGTGTGCGCGTTGTTGACAGCACCGTGGTTGATGAGCCTTCGACTAGTGCTTCTGGAAAATCTGCTCCTCGCGCGGCTGATATCCCAGATTCCACTGAAGTTCAGATCATTGAGGTTACGACCCGCGAAGACTGATCACCACCGCTAGATGCGGTTATAACAGGGTGGGGGG
>CALIEP010000054.1 GCA_938022345.1 uncultured Actinomyces sp. | reverse complement strand
GCCGGTATCAGTCTGAACAGCGAGGCGCGTCAGTTCCTGAAGGGCGTCGACAACTTAGCCATCTTCGCCAACAAGGTGATCCAGAGCAGAGGGATCTTCCGAAATGATTTCTACTGATGCGCGGCCATTCTCGACATCAATTTCGATGTCGCCGTCGAGGTCGGCAATATCCAGCAGTTCTTCCAAGTAATCTGCAGCGAGCTCGCCTTCTTCTTCAAGGCGCGAGAGCTCGTTTGTCGTTTCTTCGCTCATGTTTATCCTCCGTAGGGGTTTGATGCCTCAGGCATCGAATGGTCTGTGGGCGCCTCAGCGCTTCTTCTTCTTTGCGGCGGCGCGGCGAGCCTTGCGGCGTTCTTGACGCTTGCGCTCGAGCTCTGCAGCTTCAGCATCTGATGAGGCCTCGGAAGAAGCTGCCTGCCCGCCCCGAGCGCGAACCTGCCGCTGAGCCTCTTCACGCTTGGCAGCAGCCTCACGACGTTCTGCTGCGCGCTCAGTCGCGACCTTCACACCCTTCATCCAAACCTCATCAGGAAGGGTCGTCCACTCTTGCATGGACAGGTTGCGGTAAACAGAAACAATCTCTCCAGCGCTCATGGCCTGGGGGAAATCTGAGGCGATCTTCTGACGCTTGGCACGGCTGCGAACCTCGGTCAGCGTGGTCTCGTTAAGAGCCTTGAGCTCATCGGATCCGTCGGCCAGTTCGCGACGCTTCTCGTCGTAGTCCGCGAAGAAGGGACGTGCCCACGACTGGTAGGCATCCTGACGCTTGACCAAGAGTTCCTTGTAGGCAGCGGAGTTCGGGTTTGGCATATTACGAATGACCCACAGCATCTGCAGGTAGGCCCAGATACCAGCGGGGGTCGTGTAGATCACAACACCCATCTGGAAGAACAGGCCCGAGAAGATGAACATGAAGGGCATGAAGTACATCATCATGCGCTGCGAACGGACCATCGGATTGTTCGGGTCCTGGTTCAGCGGCATGTTCTTCGACATCGTCAGGCGAATGGTCAGGAACTGGCTGACGACCATAACGATGATAAAAACGACGAAGACCAGAGTGGGCAGCGACATAAGCTGCGAGTCGCGAATGGTGTGCGACAGCGGGACACCGAAGACCTGGGAGGCATCAATTTCGCTGGCGACCGACTGAGTGATCGGACCCAGTGAATCAATGTGGCGCGAACCGACCGAGTAGGTGTTTTCAGCAAGTGCATGGATCGCGTAGATCGCGCGGTACATTGCGAAAAGAACGGGCAGCTGAACCAGCATCGGCAGGCAGGACGCGAAGGGGTTGACTCCATACTTCTTATTGAGTTCGGAGATTTCTTGCTGCATCCGCTGGCGCGAGGCGACGTCGGTCTTTCCCTTGTACTTCGCCTGAATCTTCTGCATTTGGGGCTGAACAATGGAGGTGCCCCTCATACTCTTCAGTTGCTTGAGGTACAGCGGGATGATGAGCACGCGCACAAGGATGGTCAGCAGGATGATGGAGATAATCCATGCAAGTCCTGCACCTGAACTCATTCCAACAAGCAGAAGCAAGTCATGAATTCGAATCCACAGCCATGCGACTGCGACAACGAAGGGATAGAGAATGGAATCCACAGGAGATCTCCTTATGATGCGCGGGGGACACCGCTCGTGTCCGCGTGGTGCTCGGCTCCTGCCGAGAAGTCTTGATTATTCATGCCCATGACGGGCTGCGCCCAAGGGTCGTCGTATCCGGCCCAATCTGCCGGAGGAACCCAGGCCTCGCCAGTCCACTTGCCGCGAGCGGGAACTTCATCGACCCCGCCGAGGCTCCACGGATTGCAACGAAGAATGCGCCACACGGCCAGGATTGTCCCTTTGACGAGGCCGTGGGTGTGCAATGCGCCCAAGGCATAGCTTGAGCAGGTGGGGTAGTAGCGACAACGCGGGGCACACATGGGGGAGATGAAGCGCTGGTAGAAGCGCACGGGAAGAATGGCAATATAAGCAAAAGGAGAGCTCATAGGCGACCTCCCTCCCGATAATCCCATTTCTTCCATGCACGGCGAAGAACTTGGTCTAATTCTTCCCCAAGTTCACACGAACTTGCACCCAGGGCGTCATGCTTAACGCGAACAACGACGCGTGCTCCCTGAGGAAGTGCGCCCAAGCGTTCTTTCATGAGGTGACGCAATTGCCGCTTAACTCGGTTACGTCCAACCGCTCGTTTAATTTGGCTTTTAGGTACGACGAAACCGACGAGGCGTGAATCACTATCCTCGTCGGTTCGACAATGCACAATGAGCCTTTGCTGACCCGCGCGCGATCCGCTTCGGATTGCGAGGCGGAAGTCCGCTGGATTCACCATGCGGTTCGAGCGGGGCAACACCTCGCGAAAGCTCAGGCGGAGAGGCGGGCGCGGCCCTTGCGACGGCGTGCAGCCAGGATTGCGCGGCCAGCGCGGGTGCTCATACGCAGGCGGAAGCCGTGCGTCTTCGAACGACGACGGTTGTTCGGCTGATAAGTCCGCTTGGTGGTCACTGATATCTCCTCGAATTGGTCATGGACAGTGTGCGCCGCAATTAGGCACACATACGAACTGACAGCCTACGGGTTTTTGACCGTTCCGTCAACGAAAGAGCGCCGTACCACACTGAATCCACACCTGTGGAAGTAGGTGTGGATAAATTGGGGGTTAGTTATCCACATGCGAAGTTATCCACAGAGCTGTGGACAGGGGGTTTTTCTTTTTTCCACAAGGGTGAGGTGTTGTAACTACACAAATGTCATTTGGGGATTAAATATCCACAGGTCTATCCCCAACTGTGGAAAACATGACATGCTTGTAAAGTTATCGGTGGATAATGATTCGCAACCGATATCATTTCTCGTGTCCTATCTCACGTCAGTTTTCGGAGGTTCCCGTGTCGATCGACGCCCTTACTCAGGCTTGGTCTGAGGCACTGTCGCAAAACTCAGATCTGTTGGGACCCGCAGCCATATCTTTCCTGCGTTCAGCAAAGCCGCTGGGCGATATTGACGGCACGATCCTCATCGCAGTTCCCAATGATTTCGCAAAGAAGTGGATTGAAAATAACGGTGCAAATGACCTCACGCAGGCACTTGCTGCAATTCTTGGTCGAAGTGTTCGACTGGCAGTGACCATCGATCCCACTTTGGATACACAAGAAGAAGCGGTAGAGAAAACCTCCTCCACGGCCTCGGAAATTGCGGATAACGCTGCGCCTACCCCGCAGGCCGAGTCCGCCCATTCATCCTCTTCTTCTCAGGCTTCTGCACAGTTCAGCCAACCCGCCTCCGGCACGGGAAGCCCACAACTGGCAATCGATACCGCCAGCACGCATCTCAATCCCAAGCACACTTTTGACACCTTTGTCATTGGTCCTTCCAACCGCTTCGCTCACGCTGCAGCTTTTGCGGTATCAGAAAGCCCGGGACGTGCCTACAACCCTCTGTTCATTCACGGTGGTTCCGGGCTGGGAAAGACACACTTAATCCACGCAATCGGCCACTACACGCTGTCACTTTTCCCGCAGATGCGCGTGCGCTACGTGAACTCAGAGGAATTTACCAACGACTTCATTAACTCGGTGCGTGAAGAAAGCATTGAGGAATTCCAAAGGCGTTATCGCGAGGTCGACGTTCTGCTCATTGACGATATCCAATTCATTCAGGGCAAAGAACGTACGGTCGAAGAGTTTTTCCACACCTTTAACTCTCTGTACAACGCGGGAAAGCAGATCGTTCTGACCTCAGACGTACCGCCCCGTGAGCTTGATCTGGAAGATCGAATCCGTTCGCGTTTCGCGGCGGGCCT
The DNA here is from genome assembly GCA_938022345.1 of uncultured Actinomyces sp. Classification (GTDB taxonomy): domain Bacteria; phylum Actinomycetota; class Actinomycetes; order Actinomycetales; family Actinomycetaceae; genus Pauljensenia. Next base: position 4,140 of record CALIEP010000054.1, on the reverse strand, counting down.
TTTGGTCGATGTCCTTCCTCCCGACTTAGAAACCCGTATCGCAATCTTGCAAAAGAAGGCCAGTGCGGAAAATATCGAAGTTGATCCTCAGGTTCTGGAATACATTGCCCAGCGAATTTCCTCGAATATCCGCGAACTTGAAGGCGCCCTGGTGCGAGTTGCCGCCTTCGAATCCCTATCAAAAGAACCGGTCACCGTTTCGATGGCAGAGATGCTTTTGAAGGATTTCGCTTCTGACCCGCAGGATACCGAGGTCACGCCAACGTTGATTATGAGTCAGACCGCGACCTATTTCGGCGTGACGATTGACCAATTGTCGTCCTCGGATCGTTCGCATGTCGTCGTTGAGGCACGTCAGATCGCGATGTACCTGTGTCGCGAACTCACCGATCTTTCGCTTCCGAAGATTGGTGCTGCATTTGGCGGACGCGACCACACAACCGTGATGCACGCGAATAAGAAGATTGTCGGGTTGATGGCGGAGAAAAGGGAAACCTTCAACTACGTCACTGAATTGACCAACCGCATTAAGCAGGCCGCACGTCAGTCGGCGACGCTCAGCTAAAAACTGGACGTTTCGGGGTGCAAACTTCCTTTCCACAGAAGCTGTGGAAACTGTGGTGAAACATCACCGATCGCTTGTGCATGACGCAGAGCAATTTGTGGAGAGAAAACACCAGAACAATTTTCGTCCACAAAAACGTGTAGTTCGTTCACACACAGATTCACATATTCATCCACGAAAGAAGTGCTGTCATTTCACGGTAAAAATGGGTTTTCCACACAATCCACATAGCCGATGATGATGACGAACTTTAGTTCAAGACAAACAACAAAAAATCGCCAACATCAGTGAGGCCTCGAGCTCAGACTCGTGAAGGTGTAATTCTCAGTTTCCTTGAGGCCTACAGCCAGGTAAACTGACCACGGTATATCTACATTCAGTTCCAAGGAGAATCCATGAAGTTCACCGTCGCCCGCGACGTGCTTGCAGAAGCTGTTTCATGGACAGCGCGTGTACTTCCCACCCGTCCCGCAAGCCCCATCCTTGCTGGTATGCGAATCTCGGCTCAGGGTCAGGAACTGACTCTGTCCTCCTTCGACTACGAAGTTTCTGGAAACTCGCGTATTCCCGCCTCGGTTGATGAAGAAGGCGAAGTTCTGGTTTCCGGTCGACTTCTTGCAGATATTTCAAAGTCCCTACCCAACAAGCCGGTCACCATCGAAGTTGATGGACAAAAAGTTTCTCTTTCCTGCGGTTCCTCGCACTTCACCTTGGCAGTCATGCCTATCGATGAGTACCCGCTTCTTCCCGCGCAGCCTCAGGTTGCTGGTTCTGTAGATTCGCAGGTTTTCCAGCAGGCCGTTGCTCAGGTATCGATCGCAGCTTCTCGCGATGAAACCCTTCCGCTTCTTACAGCCGTCCGCGTCGAAATCGACGGCGATAACATCACGCTTTTGGCAACTGACCGCTACCGTCTGGCCATGCGTGAGCTCAAGTGGGATTCGGTTTCCGATATGTCCGAAGCCGCACTGGTCAAGGCACGCATTCTTCAGGACGTCGCGAAGTCCATGACTTCGGGTGCAAAGGTTGAGATCGGTCTGTCGCAGGAATCTCAGCCGGGCGCTTCCTCGCTGATCGGTTTCCAAGCTGGTGGACGCCGCACGACATCTACCCTGATGGATGGTGACTACCCGCCGGTTCGCCGTCTCTTCCCGGAAACGACCACCATCCAGGCAATCGTCGAGCGTCACACTTTGCTCGAGGCAGTCAAGCGTGTCTCCTTGGTTGCCGAGCGCAAGACCAGTGTTCGTTTGTCCTTCTCCGATGGTCAGCTTGTTCTTGAAGCCGGCCAGGGTGATAACGCTCAGGCTTCTGAAGTTGTTCAGGCTCAACTCATGGGCGATGACATCGCGACTGCTTTTAACCCGCAGTACCTCAGTGAAGGTTTGTCGGTCATGGATACCGAGTATGTTCGCTTCGGTTTCACTCACCCGACGAAGCCTGCTGTCATTACGGGCCAGGAAAAGGCCGATGGCGGAGAGTCGACCGACTTCCGCTACCTGCTGATGCCGATCCGCTACGGAATCTGATCTGGAGTTTGTGTGCGAGTTTCGCACGTTGCGCTGGATGACTTTCGTTCATACCGTCATGCGGTAGTGGAGTTTGCGCCGGGAACGACGGTCCTTTTGGGCTCGAATGGCCAGGGAAAGACCAATCTTGTCGAGGCTGTTTCCTACCTTTCCGCATTCTCCTCCCACCGCGTGAGTGCAGAACAAGCCCTGGTGCGTTTACCGCTTTCCGCTGATGAAGCTCAGCCCGGTGGGGCAGTTGTTCGGGTCAGGCTGGTGACCGCAGGTGAGCGCGAAACGGTTATTGAGCTTGAGATTGTTCGCGGAAAAGCGAATAGGGCGAAGGTCAATCGCACCCAAGTTCGACCGCGCGAAGTTCTTGGCCTGCTCAAAAGCGTGGTGTTTTCGCCGGAAGATCTTCAAATTGTTCGCGGTGACCCGCAGGTCCGTCGCCAGTTCTTAGATGATCTCCTCATTCAGCAGCACCCGCTAATTGCGCAGGTAAAAAGCGATTTTGACAAAGTTGCGCGTCAGCGTGCGGCCTTGATGAAGAGTGCTCAATCGCAGTTGCGCCGAGGTTTTACTCCCGACTTTTCAACAGTAGAAGTTTGGGATGACACTTTCGCTCAGCTCTCTGCGCAGCTCAGTCTTGCGCGTGTGGGACTAGTTGAGGAACTTCGTGGTCCCGCGGCCCATGCCTATGAGGAAATCGGTGGATCGCCTCGAAAATTGGATATCGAATTCCTTGCTTCCCAGGGGAATTGCCCGGTGGATGGGGACGTGGCCACGATCGCGGGTGAACTCAAGGAAATTTTGGCCTCGTCACGCATGAAGGAAGCCGAAAGGGGAGTGAATTTATTCGGCGCACACCGCGACGATTTGAAGCTCACCCTTGGTGGAATGCCCGTGAAAGGTTATGCAAGCCACGGCGAGACATGGTCGGTTGCTCTTTCACTACGTTTGGGCGCCTTCGAGCTTCTTTCTCGAGATGGGGATACCCCGATTCTTATTCTCGATGATGTATTCGCAGAGCTTGATTCGTCGCGCAGAGCGGGATTAACCCGTATGATTACCGGAGCGGAACAAGTATTAATCACGGCAGCGGTCGCCGATGATGTCCCGCAAGAATTACATGCTCAGGTTCATGCAGTCCATTGGGATCCTGAGCTTGGAACGGTGGTCGGTGATGAGTGAATTTTCCGATTTCGAATACGCTTCTGCTGCACTACGACGTGTACAAGCCAGAGCGCAGGCCCAGGGCCACTACCGCATTCCTCTGCGGTCACGACGCAGAAGCGTGAGTGGACAAAGTGAAGAATTTGCCGAGGAAATTTTGCTCGATGATGAGCAGGAAGTTTCGGAGGTCAACCTTGATCCTCAAGCTGATCCAGATGGTGAATTTAGCGCGCTGTCAACGGTCGTTTCTCGGGCTGGAAGTCGCTGGATCAAAATGCCTGGAATGGCTCCGATGCGGCGAAAATACCGCGAGCCGAAAAAGCTGGGCCTAACAATTGATTCTTTAATCGCCTCGCGCGGGTGGCAGGAACACACGCGGGCGGGAGATCTGATGGCGCGATGGAGAGATATTGTTGGCGATGAAGTCGCTGAGCACTGCTCTATTGAAACAATTGATGATCACCGCCTGATTGTTCAATGCGATTCCACCGCGTGGTTTAAGCAACTTCAGCTACTTCTGCCGCGCCTGGAACGTACGATTGCCGAGGCCGTGGGTGAGGGTGTTGTGCAGCAGGTGATCTTACGTCCACCGGCCTCTCCTTCGTGGAAAAAGGGCCGTTTATCAGTGCCCGGGCGGGGTCCTCGCGATACCTACGCCTAGTTTCTGAACGTGTGACTGATCACAGCCTCAAAAACGGCTATATTTCGCGGATAATTCCTGTGAGTGATTCTTCCTCATAGAGGTGTCGATCAGGGCTTTTCCCCTGCCTTTTCGGTAGAATAGTAGCGGTTGTTTTATTGCTACTGCGCCATTTTCGGGCAGTGCACACCCATGCGGGTGAAGAATGAGGGGAGCCATTAGGTGGCTGAAACGCAAGAACCAACAGTCGA
>CALIEP010000053.1 GCA_938022345.1 uncultured Actinomyces sp. | reverse complement strand
TTTAGTGAAAGGAAAACGATCATGGTAATTAACCGCCCCGTAGACGATTCTGGTTTTAGACGCTGGTGGGCTGAGCCTAATGTCGCGTTCGAGCAGGCAGACCCTCAGAAAGCGTGGTTGTGGTACTGCCGTAACCGGCACACGTTTAAGACGACTGGCGTTGCCGCGTATGAAACGTACATGACTTACGGTTACCTGATTTGCGCTGAATGCGAAGATGGTAGCGCACCCATGCGCCGCTACTAAACGTGAGACTGTGATGCACGGGAGAGGATGCTTATCCAACCGGTCGATGAGTGCCAATGCGGCCCTTGCTTACGAGAATGGTGAGAGGCCGATCAGTAAGTGGTACAAATGCGGCGTTTTAGGCGGCTCAGGCCGCGACCTTGTTGCTGCACTGAATCTCGACCGGTATTCCGTCGCATTCTTAAAAGAAATGTTCCTAGAACCTGTCGCTTGGCATCACACAAGCCGTCGCTATAACGTGACGGACTTGCACGCGCTCAGGGGCGATTGGTTCCATCTCTCAAGAGCAAAATCTCGCTTGCTTCAAGATAATCCGCATGGATGGAGGAACAACGTTTTAGTGAAAGGGTTTTCCCCGCACACGCGGGGATGAGCCCACCGTGGGCACGATCTCTGCCTCTGGCCGCTAGTTTCCCCCGCACGCGCGGGGCTACAAATCAATGGTGCCTCACTGCCACTTGCCGCCTAGATAATTTCAGCGCGGTTTCTTGGTTTACATACAGCACAAGCCAGGGCTAGCTTTCCCGATCGATCCCTGTTACGCTCGGTCCTGTCGGGTTAGTACCCCTCCACCAGGCTTGAAATAATAGCCCGTAAGAAAGCGGGGGCCGAAAGCCCGACATTTGTACAAGGCGAGGGAAGCCAGCCAGCCCGCTGTTTCAGGGCAGGCCCCGGGTCTCTCGCCTTTGTCATGCCCGAAAAACCGAGAAGTCGATCATCTTGACCGCGCGCAAACAGTAAACGAACGCCGACAACCCGCCCGAGCCCTTACCGCAGCAACAGCGGCGTGACCTTACACTCCTCACCCAGCTTCATCTGTGCGATTGAGCATTCATCCCGCATGACAACCAAGCGTTCCAGCATCCGCTGGTGCACAGACCATGGATCAATCGTATTGAGGTAAATCCTTGTCCCGCCCTCAAAGCCGGCGATCGTTGAAATCCTCCACTTGATCAAAATCCTCATGCGCATAGGAATCGATGAACTCGGAGGCCGGTAGTACCACTCCTCGTTACACGGAACCTCCGCACCCGTCGCCGCGTGCATTGCGTGCACAAGGTCGCTGATGCCTCGTAATTGCTCGGGGGAGTACTCCCAAGGTTCAGCCGGCGCGTGAAGCGGCCAAATTGCCAAGGAAGGATAGCGGTGCCCAAACCCAGCCATCGCTACGGCGTGATCGTTTTGTGCCAAAATCAGCCCACGGGTCGCGGCGATCTTCAAGAGCTCGTCATAAATCCCCGGATAGGTGCGCACGCGCTCAATCTCGTCATGCGTCTGCGTCGAGAACTCATCAATTGCCACAAGCTGCTTATGCAGGTGATCAAAAGACGCACCCGCAGGCTTGAGCCAGTTCTGGAAAGCCACCACGTACTTCACGGCAGGATCCAAGTCGTACAGGTCCCGCATCGCCCGCACGGTCATCGACATGTACTGGAAATGTTCCTCGGGCGTCAACGTCCCAGCCGAAGCTAACTGGGACGTATCCTTCGCTCCATCGACGTAGTGACGTCGCCCAACAATCAGATCATGCCCGCCGGAAAAGAACCCATTCGCTTGGCTGAGTTTCTCAGAATCCGAAAGGGCTGCGAACTCTTCTTCGCTCCCTCCCGAGGCCATGAAGCGTGCCCGAACCACGTGCATCACGTGGTCGTACCCCTGTGGCGAGGCCAGGTATTCCGCCATCCTGCGCCTCTCGGCCTCGGAAGGAACATGACCGTGATTGAGGTGCCAATAGTTGTACGAAACGATCTCAAAAAGATTAGGGATTCGCCGAAACTCCGCAACCGTATCCCCAAGTTCCTCAGCGCCGAGGCCGTGGAGAGTTTCCCATTCCCCTGCGTGTGTGCGGATCACACGGGCCTTCTCCGGTGGAGTCTCGAGATAGCGCGCCGAGCAGAATGCACAATGATGCCCGTCAGCATCATGATCAATCAGGGGTGGCGTGGAACCGGGACGAGTCAGGGGACGATGAGCTCGACCGGGAACCGTCCACACTTCAGTTCCGGTCAGAAGATTTCGCTGTTTCACCGTGCCGTCGGCTAGACGGAGGATTGCCTCATCGCTTCCCGTGGGTAGTGCAGCCATGCTTCTACTTTATTCCGAACGCCCTTCCGCGTCTGACGAACAGGAAAATTTCAGGCGGGTAGCCAGCCCTTTGCGCGCCTTCCCAGATCTTCGAGAAGAGCCGTTGCCTCTTGAGCGCGATCAGGCTGAACAAAGAGGTGATCGTGGCGGCGGCTGGCAATGAAATTCGCAGTAATTGAACGTGCAGCAAGGATCTGAGCGATCGATGCTGTGATTCCGATTGCAGCCAGCTCGGTCGAAGAACCCAGGTCAATTCGCGTGTACAGCTCATCGGGGTTGATTCCTGCTTCACGAGCGGCGTCTTCCTCGACAACCACAGTGTAGGAATCTTCGTCGCGGATTAGAGCAAAAATGTCGACGTTCTGGGGGATTTCGTCAACCAAGGAAAATACGTAAGTACCGCTGGGCGTGGGATCAAGAGAAGCAAGGACGCGATCAAGATCCGTCGAAGATGCATGTGTCATAGCTTCACGATAGCCCAGCGCTACCCACAAAATACGGCCCTGTCTCACATCGAAAAACGATATAAGTTGCGCCTGAAGCGAAAGTCTTACATTCGGTCCATAACATCGGGGTGCTTACCGGTGCGCC
>CALIEP010000052.1 GCA_938022345.1 uncultured Actinomyces sp. | reverse complement strand
CCCATCTCTGCGTAGAAGGGAGTTCGGTCCAGGATGATCTCTACTTCAGCAGGCGCACTAACCGCAGGAGTTGGAACGCCATCAACCAGCAGACCGGCCACTTGGGCATCCGAGGCGCTCTCTGTGTAGCCAACGAAAGTTGAACCACCGCCGAGTTCCTTTTCAATATCGTGGAAAATACGAACGTCAGTGTGGCCCGTCTTCTTCGCACGAGCGTCGGCACGTGCGCGTTCCTTCTGTTCCTCCATCAGCGCACGGAAAGCAGCCTCATCAACCTGGACGCCCTGTTCCGATGCCATCTCCAGAGTCAGGTCAATCGGGAAGCCGTAGGTATCGTGGAGTGAAAATGCTGCTTCGCCAGAAATCATTGGAGCACCCGGAGCAGCCTTTGCCTTCTCAACTGCGGCATCAAGAATGGTGGTACCCGCAGTAAGAGTACGACGGAAGGCGTCTTCTTCCGCGTATGCCACTTCAGAAATCGTTCCCCAATTCTCTTCGAGTTCAGGGTAGGAAGCCTTCATCGCCTCCTTCGAAGCGGTCAACAGCGTCGGCATCGTAGCCGTATCAACACCAAGCAAACGCATCGAACGAACCGCGCGTCGAATGAGACGGCGAAGCACATAACCGCGGCCATCATTTCCAGGCCGAACGCCATCACCAATCAACATCAGTGAAGAGCGTACGTGATCAGCAACCACACGAAGACGAACGTCATCGTCGTAGGCAGCACCGGCCTCGGGGCCTGCGGCACCAAGACCGTAACGCTTACCGCTCATCTCTTCGGCGGCAGCGATAACGGGATAAACCTCGTCAATCTCGTACATATTCGGCTTGTCTTGCATGACGAAGGCCAAGCGTTCCAAACCGGCACCGGTATCGATCGCTTTCTGGTCAAGCTCACCCAACAACGGGTAATCCTTACCGCTTCCCTCGCCGCGCATGTACTGGTCAAAGACCAGATTCCACAGCTCAAGATAGCGGTCGCCACCCGGGTCAACATTGCCGCCCACGGCCTCGGGACCGTAGGCAGGACCGCGATCGTAGTGCCACTCGCAGCAAGGACCCGCAGGCCCGGGCTGACCGGTGTCCCAGAAGTTCTCTTCGCGGGGTAGACGCACAATGTGGCGAGGATCCATTCCGACCTCCTTGGTCAGAACATCGAATGCCTCATCGTCCTTCTCCCAAATGGTGACCCACATGCGATCGCCATCAAGGCCATACTTGCCTTCCGATTGTGAGCCTGTGAGCAGATCCCACGCGAAATGAATAGCGCCTTCCTTGAAGTAATCACCGAAGGAGAAATTACCATTCATCTGGAAGAAGGTACCGTGACGGGTCGTGCGTCCAACGTTGTCGATATCGTTCGTACGAATGCACTTTTGAACAGATGCAGCCCTGGGCCAAGGTGCCGGCTCAACACCGGTGATGTAAGGAATGAAGGGCACCATACCGGCGATGGTGAACAAAATAGAAGGCTCAGGAGACACCAAAGAAACAGATGGACGAATCTCGTGTCCTTGTGATGCAAAGTAGTCAAGCCAACGTTGACGAATTTCAGAAGTGCGCATAGTACCCCATAGTAGTGGACATCAATAAGAATCGTGTATTGACAAGACGACTCGACAAAAGAACAAGACCCCGAGGGAATCCCTCGGGGTCTTGGAAGACACACTCAGCGCGAGTAGTGTTCGACGACCATCTGCACGTCGCAGGTGACGGGAACTTCAGCGCGCTTCGGGCGACGCACCAGCGTTGCCTTCAGGCGAGCAATGTCAACGTCCAGGTAATCGGGAGTTGCGGGAAGAGCTTCCTGGTTGATGCCTTCAGCTGCAATCTCGAAGGGGACGCTGGTCTGAGACTTCGGCTTGACCTGCAGGGTCTGTCCCGGCTTCACGCGGAAGGAAGGACGATCGACGATCTTGCCGTCAACCATGATGTGACGGTGAACGACGAACTGACGTGCCTGCTGGATGGTGCGAGCAAAACCTGCACGCAGCACCAGAGCGTCAAGACGCATTTCAAGGAGCTCGACCAGGTTCTCACCGGTCAGGCCAGCAGTACGACGTGCTTCTTCGAAGACGTGACGCATCTGAGCCTCACGAATGCCGTACTGAGCGCGCAGACGCTGCTTTTCCTTCAGACGAACAGCGTAGTCAGATTCCTGGCGGCGACGGGTACGACCGTGTTCGCCGGGACCATACGGACGCTTTTCGAAGTAACGAACAGCCTTCGGGGTGAGAGCAAAGCCCCGCGCGCGGGACTCGCGCACCTGCTTGCGTGAACGATTGTGAGCCATTAAATGACCTTTCCTGTCTCTAATGTCGCATTCGCAAAACGAATGCGGGGTCAACTCCAGGCATAACACCGTCGGCTAAGACCCCAGGTATACGTTGCCCGTTAAGGCAACCGCATCAGTCTAACGTACTTTAAGCAATTCGCGAAGCGCAGCTAAGCGTTTCGTGAGCATGGCCTCATTGCCATTCGTCGTTGGACGATAGTAGGACGTTCCGCGTAGATCCTCAGGAAGATAATGCTGAGCCGCGACATGGTGGGGTGCATCGTGCGCATATATGTAGTCCACGCCGTGTCCAAGAGCTTGAGCGCCACTGTAATGAGCATCCCGAAGGTGCATAGGAACTGGCCCCCCTTTCCCTTGACGAATATCCCTCAAAGCTTCATCAATAGCGAGGTAAGCGCGATTATACTTTGGGGCAACTGCTACTGCAATCACGGCTTCACTCAGAATAATTCGCGCCTCTGGCATTCCGACCATTGCAACCGCTTGCGCCGCGGAAACAGTCGTGGTGAGGACCTCTGGTGCAGCCATTCCGACATCTTCCGCGGCGCAGATCATGATGCGTCGCGCAATAAAACGCGGGTCTTCCCCTGCCTCAAGCATTCGCGCAAGGTAGTGGATAGCCGCATCAACATCAGATCCACGCATCGACTTAATGAAAGCGCTTGCCACGTCGTAGTGCTGATCTTGATCCCAACGCACTAAGGCCTGATTAGCAGCATTCTCGACGTCAGCGATTTCGATTTCCCGAGGCCCGCTTCCCTCTTCCGCTCCCTGGCCTTCTCCCCCGCGCTCGAGGCACGAGGCCGCGGCGGCCTCGAGAAGAGTCAGGGCCTTACGCGCATCTGCGCCGGCCAAGCGCAACAAAGCTGAGCGAGCATCTGGAGATAAGGAAAAAAGAGACTTCAATCCCGATTCACTTGTCAAGGCACGATCAAGGAGAAGGGAAAGATCTTCACTGCTCAACGCATGAAGAGTAAGAAGTAGGGAACGAGAGAGGAGCGGAGAAATCACCGAGAAGGACGGGTTCTCTGTCGTTGCAGCAACTAGAGTTACCCAACGATTTTCGACAGCTGGAAGAAGAGCATCCTGCTGCGATTTTGAAAAACGGTGAACCTCATCAACAAAAAGGATCGTTTCCTCTCCCGTTGTTGTCAGGCCTCGTCGAGCCTGCGAGATCACATCACGAAGGTCTTTTACTCCGGACGTAACTGCAGAAACTTCGCAGAAGCGGCGACCAGAAGCACGTGCAATTAGGTAGGCAAGAGTGGTCTTTCCGGTTCCCGGAGGACCCCATAAAATCACAGAGCTTAAACCCGCAGGGGAATCAGTAGATGGAGTGAGAAGTCTACGCAGAGGTGATCCCGGCTTAAGAAGGTGTTGCTGGCCAACAATCTCATCAGCGCTTTGCGGGCGCATACGAACCGCAAGTGGCGCATGGTCATCAACTACCGGAGTCCCGAAATCTTCGATCCCCTGCGTATCAAAGAGATCCATTTTCACTCCCCTTTAGTAGTGACTGATGACAACCGTCCCGTTATCCGCCCAATCATAAATCCAGTGCGCACCGTCAACCGGCATATTCACACACCCGTGAGAGCCACCGTAACCGGACCATCCGAAAGAGGAACGCCACGGAGCACCGTGGAGTGCATACCCCGCATAGAAGTAGGTGACCCATGGAACGCCTTCTGTGCGGTAATTGGTTCCATCCGCATTTTCACCTTCCATTGTCTGGGAGGCATATTGCAAATAAACATGGAACTTACCGGTTACGGTTGGAGTATTGGGCGCACCCGGGACCATCGGGGTTGGACCGTGAACTATTGTCCGACCTTCATACGCAGAAACCGTGTTCTTCGACAAGTCGATATCGATCCATTTTTCACCGGCAGAGGCCTGATAAACATCGTCACCGTAGCCATCGGGGATATCTTGGCGATCATACTCAGGCTGAATCTTGTCGTAATCAAAATCGCCCGAATAGGACTTCCCATTATTGAGGGCATCCTCAATTCCAGAAATTACAGACTGTGTATTGTTCGCGCGATAACCAACCGTGCCAGCTTTGAGAACACCAACAACGTCACCACGACTGTTAACACCCTGAATTCCTTTTTCGGATTCAACGTTCGTCGATTTTGCGAGATCATTCACCCAAGCTGACAATGCATCCGAATCAAGCACAGCAGCACGATCGCCCTCTGCGCTCACCTTGACCCATTTCATCTTGTCGGCCTTCGACGCAGTGAAATCATCGATACCGTCAGTGATCGTCACGTTAGGGGCAATCAGTGACTGCGCTTGAGTAAGCGCTTCTTCAGCTCTCTGAGTATTAATCTTCGGTTCTTGAACCTCAACCTTGATAGTTCTCGGAGAAGAACCCAAATCTTGAGCGACTTCCTGTTGGACTTTTGCAAGATCAGCCGTATTCAACGCAATACCCTCATGAGAGGGAACCACCGTGAAACCCGATCCGTCTTCCTTGGGTGACAAAGTTGCATCGCTCACGGGAGTCCCGACGCGCTGCGCTAAAGAAGCTCCGAATCGAGAGAGCTGGGAGTTATCGAGCTGAGCGACCGGCGAGATCGAACGAGAGCGGAAGATCCCAAGGAAACGAGAGAGCAAACCTGAATTCTCTGAGAAAGCAGCATCGACTGTCGCAGGGATGTCAACAGTGATTCCCAAATCCTCCAAAGTAGCCTGCTGTGTCGCATCGCCCAGCTGCAAAGTAACTTGAGCGGACTCGACGCGGTGTTTGAGAGCCTCGGTGACCTGAGCTCGCGAGGACGAAGAGAAAGACTGCCCTGCGATTGAGGTTCGCGGAAGAGCGTGCGCGGAATAGAACCAGCCTGAAAACACCAAACCGGCGCACAGCAGAGCGCATAGACCAAGGAGTGTCCACACTTTGAGGGAAAGCTTCTTCATAGCTCTCTCATGCTACAGGTTCTTCAAGCGAAAACACGGCGATATAAGGGATAAGAAATGTGATAAAAGCGTGATGCTGCTTACTCAGCCTTGAAGACTACTCCCACAGAGTTGTATCCCCCGCGCCATGTCGAGCCACTCGTCCCACTCCGTCCGTATAGTCAATAACCGATGTCGCTTCATCTCCTCCTACTGGAGCCACAACAACCAAATCGACAAGTGAACCGATTTTGTCATCGACCTCGAAGCCATCACTCATTACTTGATCTTCTCCAGGAAGGATGAGAGACGAGGCAACGAGAGGCTGCCCCAGCGCTGCAAGAAGAGACTGAACAACACGGTGGTCAGGGATCCGTACCCCGATGGTGTGTTTCTTCTTATTCAGAGTCATTCGGGGAACTTCTTTTGTCCCGGGAAGGATGAACGTATACGGACCGGGAGTTGTTGCTTTCATTGCCCGGAATTGTGAATTGTCCATAATCACTAAATCACCCAGACGCGAAAAAGCATCACAAAGCAACGAGAAATTGTGTTTGTCATCGAGTTTGCGAATCTGTCGAATTCGATCAATTCCCGATTTGTTTCCCATTAGACAAGCAAGAGCGTAGCCAGAATCTGTCGGCAGCGCGATCAAGCCACCGTCACGAAGAACGCAAACAATGCGATCAAGAAGTCGCGTCTGTGGATTCACTGGATGAAGCTCGACATAGGACATGATCTGCTCCTGATATTTTAGAGATCTGATGCAATTGCGATTTGGAAAAGCGCTTCACGCAAATCTGGCGCAACGCCTGAAGCGCTTAAAGCAGCAAAGAAGGCACCACGACCTTCATTCCACGTAGCGTCGAGACGCGTGAGCGTCTCGACCTCACAACGCGCATGAGTCAAAATCCGACGAATCTGCTCTGAGCGTTTAAGCTCTTCACTCATCAGCTTCGGCTCGATGTCAAAAACGGCGCCCGTGCGCGTTTCAATAAAACCAAGGTCAGTCAGTTGGGTATCAATTCCATACCCATAGGTACGAACAAGAATCTTTCGTCGCGCCGGGATCGAATCAAGATCCCCATCGGCACCATGAATAGTGAGCCTACGGTGAGCATCGTCCCATTCAAAGAGCGTACGGACGAGAGAAGCATCGCTATCTTGATCTTCAATCAGTTCATATTTTGCATCCGCTCCAGAAACGAGCACTAGCTCAATTTCCTCAGGATTACCAGTACCGACGTTACTCTGGCGCCCAAGCATTCCCAGTGAGCATTCGCCATCGGGAGCAGCCGCGCTTCCACAAAGCGGAATGATCGATCCGCTTCGCGCAAAGAGCGGAGTCCGTGAAAGCTCTGACCACAGTGAAAGCTTTCGATTGCCCTTATAGGCAATATTCGTCATGAGATCAACCCACATGCCATCTGGTAGCCATGCTTCAGAGCAGCCCCGGCATGAGGCTTCAGAAAGCTGTTCAGTAACTGGGGCAACGATAAGTTCACGTCCAAAGCGGAAGCAATTGGGGACCTCCCAAGCGCCAGCGTGACCGTCGTGCTCCCAATACATCGGGCGAATGAGTGGAATAAGCTCATCACGGGCGTGGAACTGTTCGGAGTGGAGATACCCAACCAGTCGGTGTCTAAAACGTAGGTATTCCTCTTGAATCGCGCAATGGGGTTCTTCGAAAACCCATGGTTCCTTTCGCGTAAATGGATTATTCGATGAATGCAGGCGCATGATTGGGCTGAATACACCACTTTGGATCCAACGAGTCTCCAATTCTGGATCACGTACGCCAAGCATGTGTCCACAGATATCATGGCTCCACCAGCAATAGCCGATATTTGAGGCGGTAGCGGTAAATTCAGGCTGGAACTTCAGGGATTCCCAAGTAATGTAGATATCTCCCGAAAAACCTAGAGGAAAGCGCTGAGAGCCCGGGCCACAGTAGCGAGAGAGCGTGAGACCGCGACCGTGTCGGTGAGCATTATCAAGGTAGTGATAGTGGTTAAGAACCCACAACGGGTCAAGCCCAGGAACGCTTGTATGCTCGCCTTGTTGCCAGTCAACCCACCAGAAATCGACCCCTTGATCTTCAAGCGGGTGCAGAATCTCTTCAAAATACGCCAGCATAAAATTGGGATTCGCCGGTTCAAAGAGAATTGTCTTTTTACTTGCCGGATCTACGCCCATTCTTTGTGCTAAGCGCTCGTACCCCTCTTCAAAGTAACGAATGCCATCAGCGGGGTGAAGATTGAGTGAGGTGTGAAGACCACGCTTATGCAAAGCATCAAGGAACTGCTTTGGATCTGGGAAAAGCTCTGGGTCCCAGGTGTAGCCAGTCCAACCTGAGCCAGCACCCGAGGGAGGGTTGGTAATATGCCAATCCATATCGATAACAGCGACTGCAAGCGGTACATCGTGACGAGCAAATTCACTCATCACTTCCAAATATTCGTCATCCGAGTAGCGGTGGTATCTACTCCACCAATTTCCTAAGGCATAACGGGGCAGAATCGCTTGAGCACCGCTTAAACGGTAGAAGGAACGCACGGCCTCGGGAAAATCTGGGCCGCAAGCGAAAACGTAAATGTCCAGGTGCTCCGAGCGCGCGGGCAGGAAGACTCCATCACTAGAAACCGGACAGGTGTCATCAATTAACGAGGTTATGCCACGACCATCGACGACACCTTTATCGAGTTCACAGCGTCCATCGACCGTGTCCAATGTTCTGGTTGTCCCTCGCAGGTTTCTCCCTTGAATCCATGGAAATTCCGCGTCAGTCCCCCAGCGCCAGGTTCCACCCCAGCTATCTTCTTCCCGTACTTGAGCCCACAAGCCGTTGGAGCTGGGTTCCTTGCCATCATAGTGGAAGGACATGTGCGCAGTCTCGACAACTACGCCTCCGGCTTCATCACGATCGATACGTAGATCCTTCACGGTCAGGCACTTACGCCATGCCATCATTTGTGTCGGTCCATCGAGGAATTCAGCACTTGGATCCCATTCAAGACGGATCACAGTGTCTGAAAGAATTTCGATCCTCCACTGTGGACCTTCAATCACTTGCTCGGCGGGAGGCGCCTCAATCGGTGAAGGTAGCAAATAGGGTGGAAGAAGCGCCATCACGTATCACTCCTGAGGAATCGGCATTGAGCCCTGTTGAGTACCAAGATTAGCCTCTCAATCCCTGATCTGCCTATTCACTTAGCAATAATTTCCGGGGTGATTGATGCGCATCAACCACCCAGGAATCTTGCGAGAAATTAGCCGAAAAGGCGTTTAGTTTTCGGAGCTCTTCTCAGAGTCCTCTTCGCCGCGCTTCTTCGGCTTCGCATCAACGCCCGCTTCCTTGCGCTGTGCAGGAGTAATGGGCGCAGGAGCATCGGTCAAGGGATCGTATCCGCCACCCGACTTCGTGAAGGCAATTACGTCGCGAATTGATTCAGACTTGGTAAGCAGCGAAACAATTCGGTCCCACCCGAATGCGATGCCGCCGTGCGGAGGAGCTCCGAACTTGAATGCATCAAGAAGGAATCCGAACTGAGTTTGCGCTTCTTCCTCGCCAATACCCATGACCTTGAAGACGCGATTTTGGACGTCACGTCGGTGAATACGAATCGAGCCACCGCCGATTTCATTACCATTGCAGACAATGTCATAGGCGTAGGCCAAAGCATTGCCGGGATCCTGATCGAAAGTATCCAACCATTCAGGCTTTGGCGAGGTGAAGGCGTGGTGAACCGCAGTCCAAGCGCTGTGTCCAAGAGCAACGTCACCTTCGGCCTCGGCCTCTCCGGTCGGCTTGAAGAGAGGTGCGTCGACAACCCAGGTAAATGCCCACGCATCAGGATCGATCAGGTTGCAGCGCTTACCGATCTCGAGGCTGGCAGCGCCAAGCAGCTCGCGCGATGCGGTGGGCTTACCAGCAGCGAAGAAAATGCAGTCACCGGGCTTGGCGCCAGTGGCCTCGGCGAGGCCAGCGCGCTCAGCTTCGGTAATGTTCTTTGCGACCGGACCACCAAGGGTCCCTTCCTCGTCAATAGTGACGTAAGCAAGACCCTTTGCCCCACGTGCCTTAGCCCATTCCTGCCATTTGTCGAAGGTACGGCGAGGCTGAGAACCGCCACCGGGCATGACAACAGCACCGACGTAGGGTGCCTGGAAGACTCGGAAAGTCGTGTCCTTGAAGTAATCGGTCAGGTCAACAAGCTGATATCCGAAACGAAGATCAGGCTTATCAGAGCCGTACTTTTCCATCGCATCCTTGTATGTCATGCGAGGAATCGGGGTCTGGAGATCGTAACCAATGAGGGCCCAGACATTCTTCAAGATCTCTTCGGCAACGGCAATGACGTCGTCCTGATCGACGAAGCTCATCTCAATATCAAGCTGGGTGAACTCCGGCTGACGATCCGCACGGAAATCTTCATCACGATAGCAGCGTGCA
This sequence comes from uncultured Actinomyces sp., assembly GCA_938022345.1. Taxonomy (GTDB): domain Bacteria; phylum Actinomycetota; class Actinomycetes; order Actinomycetales; family Actinomycetaceae; genus Pauljensenia. Next base: position 11,041 of record CALIEP010000052.1, on the reverse strand, counting down.
ATCTGGAAGTAGCGTTCCATTCCGGCAACCATCAGCATCTGCTTGAAAAGCTGCGGAGACTGCGGCAGCGCATACCAAGAACCGGGTGACAGGCGCGCAGGAACAATGAAGTCACGCGCGCCTTCAGGGGTGGAACGTGTAAGCGTCGGCGTTTCAATTTCGACGAAATCGTGAGCGTAGAGAGTATCGCGAGCAGCGCGCGAAACCTTCGAACGCAAGCGCAGAGCGTACTGCTCAGGTTCACGACGCAGATCAAGGTAGCGATACTTCAAACGCGTTTCTTCGCCGACATTGCCTGAATCTTCCGCGTTGGAGGACACCTGGAAAGGAAGCGGCGCAGAAGTATTGAGAATCTCAATATCATCGCCCATGACTTCAATAGCACCCGTTGCGAGATTCGGGTTCTCGTTACCTTCGGGACGAGCACAGACCTCTCCGGTCACTTTCAAAACGAACTCGCTGCGCAATTCGTGGGCAACGCGTTCATCGCGAACGACCACCTGCGCAATTCCCGAAGCATCACGGAGATCGATGAATGCAACACCGCCGTGGTCACGACGTCGATCGACCCATCCGGTCAGGGTGACGGTTTGGCCGACAAGGTCAAGGCCAAGCGTTCCAATATTGTGAGTGCGAAGCACTGGTTTTCCTTTCGTTGGTACCATCCGCGAGACGAGCGGCGGCACGGACATAATACCCCCAATGCTCCCCCACTCCTCGATCAACGAGTCGACACCCTGAGTTCATTCGTTTGTTTTCATTCAGCAATAATCCGCCGTACCAACAATCGAGGCACACCTTCTGCAGACACTGGCCAAGGTCTCAGACGAAATGTGCAAGGATAATGCCATGTCCCCACGTCCCCGAGTTGAGGCATGGTCAAATGCGGAGAAGGGACTCATGCTCTCCTCCGTCATCTTGATTACGCTTTCCGCTTTTGAATCGCTCGCAACGACCACGATCATGCCGAACGTCGTTGCCTCTTTCCATGCAGACTCTTGGTTCGCAGTTTCTTCGGGTGCTGCTCTGATTACAAACTTGATTGCAAATGTCCTAGCAGGAGGCCTCAGCGATGCATTGGGTGTCAAAAAAGTGTTTGCCTGGGGATTAGGGCTTTTCTTAGTCGGATTATTAGTAAGTGCTCTCGCTCCCCATATCGCACTATTCGTTCTCGGTCGACTCATCCAGGGCCTGGGTGGAGGATTTATCATCGTCCCGCTCTACGTCCTTATCGGAGCAATAGCCACTCCCCTGCACCGTCCACGCTACTTTGCAGCCTTCTCCCTATCTTGGGTCTTCCCTTCCCTCGTAGGACCTGCCCTTGCCGGAATAATCGTGACATATATTGGATGGAGAGTAGTTTTTGGTGTAGCTCCTCTCCTCGCAGCATTCGGTGCGATTCCCCTTCATTCAGTTCTTAAAAATTTCTCGGTCCCATCTCAAGGAGTTGCACCTTCTTTGCGCTTCGTCCGACTGGCGCTAGGCAGCGGTATAGGTATTTTCCTTTTACAGATTTCGGGCACTTTTACTTCGATCTGGGCAATGGTGCTTGTGGGCTCTGCGGGCCTGACGCTCTCCGCAATAACGCTTCCGCGCCTTCTCCCTCCTGGCTCTTTTAGTCTCAAGCGTGGCATCCCAGCACTTGTCGTGACACGTTTACTCATGATGGGAGCAGTGACAGGCGCAGAAGTTGTATTGCCTTTACTTCTTCAACGTGTTCAGGGCTGGACTCCGAGTTCAGCCTCCCTCGTCGTTACTGCAAGCGCTCTATCGTGGGCTGCTGGTTCGGTCATCCAATCTCATATCCACGTTGGCAAGAACCGGCTTAGACTCCCACGAATCGGAATGGTCTTTGTTGTCATTGGCCTGGCTCCACTCACAATGCTTCTCCAGATATCCGCCCCTCACTGGCCAATCTTTATCGCCTGGCTCCTTGCTGGATTTGGCGTTGGCCTCACGCACTCTACGATTTCAGATCTCACGCTTGGGTCAACCGATCCTTCTATGCACGGACGGGCCTCCCCTTGGCTTCAGGTTGCTGACTCGGCCGGTGCAGCCGTAGAGCTTGCTTTCGTCTCCCTTGCACTGGCGCTATGGAATGCCATCGGTTTCACAGGCCCTATTGCATACCTCCCCGCAACCTTAATCGCTCTCGGAATTGCTGTTGCCGGTGTGATTGCATCAATGAGAACGCGCGAGGAAGATCTTCTCCCCCGCGCGTCTGCTCAGTGATTTAGTTTGCGCTCAACGTCCGAAGCGGCGTCCCTTCCCCAATTTCTTCGAGGCCGACTTCCGTTGAGGTTGGGTAGCTCTCCCACCCCTGAAGGAGGACTTTTCGCCGAACTCACCAATGCCTCGGCGATCATCGCGACGATGATCATCTCCATGGCCCAAACGGTGCCCACGCCCGCGGTCCGTACGGGACTTCGCTAAGTCTCGAGAATCTTTTCGCGAAAGCGCAGCCTTCTTCGGGGCATGAGCCTTCCCATCGGGTCCCTCATCAACGCGAATTCTCAGTGCACGTCCCGAAACATGCGCCTTTGAAATCCTAGCCATGGCATCCGGACGAAGATCTGTATGAATTTCGACAAGAGAGAAGGTCGGGTAGATATCAATATGACCGATATCTGCACCGGCAATACCACCTTCACCGGTGATGGCTCCGACAATCGCACCGGGCTTGACGCGGTCCTTCTTCCCAACTTCGATGCGGTAACGCGTACCAGTCCCGACTGCGTGTCGAGGTGAAGTGCCCTGTTTACGCGCCTTGAGCGGGCGCTCGTTGTCGCGGCCCCCTTCAAAATGGGCGCGTGCAAATTCGCCCGATTCATCAAGTTCTTCCTCGCGGCGAATCTTTCCACTACCACGACGGTCCTCAGCAATACGCGCAGCGGGTCCTTCATCCCCCACTGCCTGGGCAAGAAGTGCAGCCGCAATATCCTCAATGTCCAACGAGGTCGTGTCATGTACCTCATCAAGAAGCTGCCGGTAGAGATCAAGTCGTCCACGTTCAATACGTCCGCCAATGGCATCCAAGATTCTGCTGGCTCTGAACTGTGAGACAGCAGCGGGTGAAGGAATCTCGACCTCTTCCATGGGGGTACCGGTAAGCTTCTCGATCTTGCGCAGTCGAGCATGTTCCCGAGGCGTGAAGAAGGTCAACGAGCGCCCTTCGCGCCCGGCGCGCCCAGTACGTCCAATTCGGTGTACATAAGCTTCTGCTTCACGGGGAACGTCAAAGTTTACGACCAAACCAATTCGTTCAACGTCGAGGCCTCGAGCGGCAACATCCGTTGCAACCAGAACATCGAGGGAGCCGTTCTTGAGGCGTTCCACCATGCGTTCGCGTTCGGTCTGTGCGACATCACCCGAAATACCTGCGGCTTTAAACCCTCGCGAGTTCAGTTCAAGAGCAATTTCCTCAACATCCAGACGGGTGCGGACGAAGACAATTGCAGCATCAGATTCTTGCGCGCTCTGGTGTTGAGCACGAGTAGCAAGAACACGCGAAAGCGCACCAATCTTGTGCTTGTAAGGAACAACAGCATAAGTTTGGTGAATCGTATCAACAGTTGAAGACTCTTCAGAAACAGCAATCTTCAGAGGATCCTTCAAATGCGTTTGCGCAATCTTTTCAATTGCGGCTGGCATTGTTGCAGAAAAGAGGGCAGTCAAACGATCATCAGGAACTGAGGCGGTAATAGTCTCGACGTCCTCTGCAAATCCCATACGGAGCATTTCATCTGCTTCATCAAGCACCAACATGACGACCTTGCTGAGATCCAACGCGCCTTTCTCAATAAGGTCGATCACGCGGCCGGGAGTACCGACAACGACCTGCGCACCGCGCTTTAGCGCGCCAATCTGAGGACCGTAAGCAGAGCCCCCATAGACGGGCACGACGTCGATATCGCGGCTCTGCGCGGCAAAATCAGAAATCGCCTGAGCGGACTGCATGGCCAATTCGCGCGTAGGCGCGAGAACAAGTGCCTGCACATGCCGTTGATCTGAATCAATCAAAGCTAAGAGCGGCAGACCAAATGCCGCGGTCTTCCCAGTTCCTGTCTGAGCAATTCCAACGACATCATGGAAGTCAAGAAGCGCAGGGATTGCCTCAGCCTGAATAGGGGTTGGAACCTCATAGCCCATGTTGGTGATGGCTTTGAGGAGATCATCAGGCAGTCCAAGATCTGCGAAAGTAGTCTCGGTAGTGTTTTCGGGTGCAGTGGACACAGTTTTCCTTACATTTAGCGTCGCTCAGGGTCGACTTCACGGATGAAGCGCGACCACACACCGTTTTCACCGCCGAGGCTATGCTCGACCACCATTGGGTAGCGCCTCGTTGCCTAGCAAGGCTATCAGTTCAATGCTCCGGAAACAGTAGTGCCTTCGGTGAGATCGCACACCGAAGGCACTAAAACAACTTAGAAATCCGTTTCGTCCGTAGGTTGGATCGCAGGACGCACATCATCTTCAGGAGGTTGCCAACTGTAGATGTCAGCTTCTACCTGTTCACCTGAGCGAATGTCCTTCACAGTATCAGCGCTTCCATCCTAACTGGGGAACCATACGAATTGGATTCCACGTTTATCAGCGAACTTAATTTGCTTGCCGAATTTTGCGGCGCTAGGTGCCACATCAGTAGGAATACCACGCCTACGTAAAATAGTTGCCAAGGCGTTGCAGTGCCGACGCTCTGACTCGTCAGCAACAGCAATAACAACACAGGTCGGCACCTTCCGCGAAGCGGAAACCATATCCTGCGAAAGAATTCGCGAAACGAGACGAGAAACGCCAATTGAGAGTCCTACTCCCGGGTAGGTCCGCTTCCCGTCCTTGGCAAGTGAGTCATAGCGCCCACCGGAGCAAATAGAGCCAAGATCCTCATGCCCCACAATTTCGCTTTCGTAAACCGAACCGGTGTAATAGTCGAGGCCACGAGCAATCTTGAGATCAGCGATGATAACTCCCGGCATTGCAGCATTTGCCTCGTCAACAAGAGCGCAAAGCTCGGTGAGCCCTTGATCAAGAGTTTCACTGGAGACACCTAAAGCAGCAACTTCCTGCTGAAGACGTGAAGCATCCTCGGTACGAATCTTCGCCATGCGTAGAAGAATGTCAATCTGCTCGGGGCTCAACCCTGCCTCGGCCAGTTCTTCCCTCACGCCCTCAGGGCCGATCTTGTCGAGCTTGTCCAATCCCCGAAGTGCCGATTCAACATCACTCACTCCAATGCCTTCACAAACTCCCTGAACAACCTTGCGGTTATTCACCAGGACATGGACAGGCGGGATCGGTAAAGACATCAAGGCCTCGGCCATGACAAGAGGAAGATCAACTTCGTAGTGGAAGGGCAACTCCCCCAACCCAACGACATCGATATCAGCCTGAGTAAACTCACGGAAACGCCCGTCCTGCGGGCGTTCTCCGCGCCATACCTTCTGAATCTGGTAACGCTTGAAGGGGAAATCCAGCTCGTTTGCGTTCTCAATGACGTATCTTGCGAAGGGTACGGTTAAGTCAAAGTGAAGGCCCATCTGGCGTTCTTTGGAAGAGCGCTGTCCCTCATCTTTCAGCGCCTGTAGGCGATCCAGAACATAGATCTCTTTCGAGGTTTCGCCCTTAGATTGAAGCTGTTCAAGTGTTTCAACCGCTCGAGTTTCGATACCCGTAAATCCATGGAGCTCAAATACAGAACGGATGTGATCAAGAATCGCTTGTTCAACGATGCGGCCCTGCGGGAGCCACTCGGGAAATCCTGAAAGTGAAGTACGTGCCATAATCCCTATTCTTTCACGGAGGAGCTCAGGTGTCGGCCCGAGCCACGGGTACGCGAGAGAGAAATTAACCGATGCTCTTCGCGCGACGTAGATAGGCATTATTCGCCAATTCATCACCCATCGTCGTCGCTACAGAGTGCCCGGGGAAAAGAATCGTCTGCGGATCAATCACATTTGCAAGGGTTCGCAAAGTATGCCGCATCTGGGTCTCGTCACCGCCAGGCATATCAGTTCGTCCCACCGAACCAGCAAAAATAACGTCGCCACTGAGCGCCCACGGAACAACAACCCCAGTGTCTAGAGCGCGCACGCCATTCCAATAGACAGTGAGTACCGAGGCTCCCAAGAAAAGCGCCGAGCCTTCAGTATGCCCGGGAGCTGGGACCATGCGAAGAACAAGGCCAGGAACATACTCAAAGGAGTCGACCGGGCATTCTTTGATCACCGAGGGTTTGCGCCATCCTTCACTCACTTCTTCCGGAAGCGGGAGCGAAACGTAGGATGCTGGATCATCAAGGCGGTATGCGTCCGGTCCGGGGATCCAGACAGGTGCAGGCCCCTTAGGTGCCCAGGACGCAACCTCAGCGCAGTCCCACACATGGTCAGCATGACCATGCGTCGCTAAAACGGCACCAACGTATGCTCCGTCTTCCTCAAGTGCTCGACGAATTTCTTCACGCACACCGAAAGAAGGGTCGACGACAAGCGCTCCCACTTGCCCATCTCCCTGAGACTGCGGCGTAATCACACAGCAATTCGCGCCATAGAAGGGAGTGGGGATGACGTGGATTCGAATGTTTTCGTTCACGACAGCGACGAGGAAATCTGATCGAACCAAGCCTGCTTCGTTTCCAGTGCCTGCGTCAGCTCGCGAACCTTCGCCTCATCAGCCGAGGCCTTCGCTTCTTCAAGGTCAGCGCGCAACTGATCGAGCTGGTCTTCAAGCTGACCAAGCATTCCCGTGGCACGAGCACGAGTCTCAGGATTCGTGCGGCGCCATTCAGCTTCTTCAGCCTTACGAAGCTCATCTTCAACTGCACGAAGCCGGGATTCGATCTTACGGAAGTGCTCTGAAGGAACACGACCAATCTCAGCCCAACGATCTTGAATCGACCTCAGAGCAGACTTGGCTTCTTCGTGGTCAGTGATTGGCAGAAGCGCTTCAGCTTCCTTCAGGAGTTCTTCTTTCGCGCTCAGGTTTGCTTGGTACTCAGAATCAACGGCAAGATCGTTGCGGTGACGCGCATCGAAGAATGCCTGCTGGGCGGCGCGGAAACGTGCCCACAGTGCATCATCTTCACGACGAGAAGCACGCGGTGCGCGCTTCCATTGCTCCATCAATTCACGGAAAGCATTGGAGGTTTCACCCCAATTGGTTGAGTCCTTCAGGGCTTCAGCACGCGCAATAATTTCTTCCTTGACGCGCTTTGCCTGTCCTTGTCGCTCGTCGAGCTCCGAGAAATACTGCCGACGACGACGATCAAATTGCGTACGAGTCGCAGAGAAGCGCTTCCACAGTTCATCTTCTGCGGCCTTATCCAAGCGCGGTCCCCGACGCTGGAGTTGCTTCCATTCTTCTAGCAGATCGCGCAGGATCTGTCCTGACTGCTTCCAGTGGATCTTACTGGATTCTTTAGCAAGGATTGCCTCCGCGCGCTCAACAAGAGCAGTGCGCTCTTCCAGAGCGTGTTCCTTTGCGATGCTACGCTCTTCCTTCGCTTCTTCCTTACGAGCTTGCGCCCTTTCCTCTACTGCCTGGACGCGCGTGCGCAGTGCAGGAAGATCACCAATAGCGTTGGGCTGTTCAACAGCTTCCTCGAGAGTGGCAAGAGTCTGGTCGATCTCCTTCGGACCAAGGCTTGCTAGACGGTCTTCGAAGAGCTTAATCGTCGCTTCGAGGTCCGCGTAGCGACGCGTGTAGAGCGCGAAAGGATCCGATGGAAGGCCCTCGGGGAAGGATCCGATCATTCGCTCAGTATCACCGTCTTGAACCCACACATTTCCCTGGGAATCAATTCGACCAAAATCGATCGAAAGCTCGGTCGTTCCGGCCGGTTCGACAGTACGTGCAGCGGCGACTTCAGGCTCAGTGGCCTGGGTTTCAGGCGAAGTAGTCACGATATTCCTTCGAGGTTGGGACAGTTTCCCATCCGACGCGATGCATGGATTTTCCACACAGGCATACCTTCAGCGGTACATGCTCCATCCTAAAGGAAAAAACCGCCAATCTCATAAAAAATAGGGTGACGTCTCACGAGGATGCCTCAAAATGAGACAGCGTTACTAACCTGCGGAAGTCGAAACACGTACCGCCTCGAAGACTCCATCCACACGCCGGAGCGCGGCAAGAACCGCATTCAAATGGCTCATTTCAGCCAAATGGAAGCTAAATCGTGCAGTTGCCACCTGGTCTCGCGTTGAAACAGTAGACGCTGAGACAATATTGACTCGATATTCAGTCATGACTTTGGTGAGATCTGCAAGCAACCCTGGACGGTCCAGAGCCTTCGTCTGAATCTGAACGAGATACTGAGCTTGAGAATGCTCGCTACTCCATGAAACCTGCACAAAACGCTCCGGATGCAGACCTTCAAGGCGTACGGCGTTGGGGCATGAGCGCTGGTGGACAGAAACGCCTTGACCGCGGGTGATGAAACCAACGATGTCATCACCAGGAACTGGCGTGCAGCACCGTGCGAGTTTCACCCACACGTCATTAGCGTTCATACCATCAACGCTCACGCCTTGTCCCTTAGCGCTGAGTTCAGGCGCTGAATGAAGGTGAGCACCCGGGGTGACTGCCTCGGAGAGGGTTTCTTCGGTGCCATCTCCCCCGCCCAGATTTTCAACGAGCTTCGAGACGATATTCTGCGCGGAAATATGACCATCACCAACAGCTGCATACAGACCCGAAATATCTGGATACCCCAGCGATGTGGCGACTGAGAGAACAGAGTCATGGTTCATCAGACGTTGCAAAGGCAAGTTTTGTTTGCGCATGGCGCGCGCAATACTTTCCTTACCCGCCTCGACTGCTTCTTCTTTTCGTTCCCGAGAAAACCATGCTTTGATCTTTGACCGCGCGCGCGGCGAAGCGACAAAAGCAAGCCAGTCGCGCGAAGGAGCAGCCTTATCCGACTTTGAGGTGACGACTTCAACGGTTTGCCCGGACTCAAGTCGAGTATTAAGGGGGACGAGGCGGCCGTTAACCTTTGCGCCAACAGTCCGATTTCCAACCTCGGTGTGTACTGAGTAGGCAAAGTCCACGGGAGTTGCCCAGCGAGGAAGTACAACCACTTCTCCCTTAGGTGTAAAGACATAGACTTCGTCACCAGAAATCTCATATCGAAGCGAATCAAGGAATTCTTCGGGATCCCCTGTTTCGCGTTCCATATCAACCAGTGCGCGCAACCAGTTCATCTGTTCATCAGCGCTCATCCGGTCAGAATCCAAAGAGTTCGCATTCGGATTCTGCTTGTATTTCCAGTGCGCCGCGACACCATGTTCTGCATGTTCGTGCATCTCATAGGTGCGAATCTGAATTTCAACCGGTTTGCCACCCGGGCCGATCACCGTTGTGTGCAGCGACTGATAGAAGTTGAACTTCGGCATCGCAATGTAGTCTTTGAAGCGCCCCGGAATTGGATTCCACCTTCCGTGAAGAGCCCCTAGAACCGCATAGCAGTCACGGACGGTTTCGACCAAGACGCGCACTGCGACAAGATCAAAGATCTCATCAAATGCCTTATTGCGGACAATCATCTTCTGATAAATCGAATAGTGATTCTTAGGGCGCCCGGTCACCGTTCCCTGTGTACCCGAGCGTCGCAGATCTTCTTCGATCTGAGAAATCACTTCGCGTAGGTAAAGATCACGCTCGGGTGCTCGTTCCGCAACCAGATGATCAATCTCTTCATAAATTTCGGGATAAAGGATCTTGAAAGAGCGCTCTTCCAGTTCCCATTTGATCATATTCATCCCGAGGCGGTGCGCTAGGGGTGCGTAGATCTCAAGAGTTTCCCGCGCCTTCTTCTTCGCTGATTCGACAGGGACAAAACGCCAGGTACGGGCGTTGTGAAGACGATCGGCAAGTTTAATGAGGAGCACTCGAATATCGCGGCTCATCGCGATAATCATCTTGCGCAGAGTTTCGGACTGCGCGCGTTCGCCATAACGAATCTTATCGAGCTTAGTGACCCCATCAACCAGCTGGGCAATGGCTGGGCCGAAATCAGCTGTGAGCTGCTCAAGGCTGTAGTCAGTATCTTCAACCGTATCGTGAAGAAGAGCTGCAGCAAGCGTAGGTGAAGTCATACCGACTTCAGCCAAGATTGTCGCAACTGCAACAGGGTGAGTGATGTACGGTTCACCGCTCTTACGCATCTGACCGCGATGTGCTTTTTCAGCCGTCGCATATGCACGCTCAATCAAAGAAACATCCGCTTTGGGATGGTTGGCGCGAAGGGCACGAACCAAAGGCTCAATCTCTGGCGTCGTCATCTTCGAACGAGCACCGAACCACACCAGGCCTGAACGCACGCGTGACCCGGCCGCAGGCGGCCGGGTCACGTTGTCATTTTGCTCACTCATTCCTCAATGATACAAGCCATCAGCGGGAATGAAAGCCTCGACTTAGAAAACGACAGCAGTCTCAACCTTAACGTGAGGTTCAAGCTTGGAACGTCCGCCAAGAGCTTCAAGTTCCAAAAGAATCGCGACGGCCTCGACCTTCGCGCCACACTGCTCGAGAAGCCTGACAGAAGCTGCTGCCGTTCCGCCTGTAGCCAAGACGTCATCAACCACTAGGACACGCGCACCTTCTTCAACGAGGCCCGGATTAAGCTCCATCCGAGCCTTACCGTATTCAAGCTCGTAATCGATACAGATCACCGGACCGGGAAGCTTCCCTCCCTTACGCACAGTGATCATTCCGATGCCGAGCGCGGTCGCCAAAGGTGCGGCAAGGATAAAACCACGAGATTCCAGACCTGCAACCGCGTCGATACGCCCGCGGTAGTGGTCAGCCAGCAAGCGAATCAATTCCGCGAAGGCGTGGCCATCCGCCAAAAGAGGAGTGATATCGCGGAAAAGCACACCTTCCTCGGGGAAGTCTTGTACTTCGCGGAGATGGGTTCGGACAAGTTCGCTAACTTCTGCTCCGAGCTCTGCGCTCATCAGCGGGCCTTCTTCCTCTTGGGGTGGGATTAATTTCCAAGGCGACGACCAGGCTGGACTGGCGCCACACGTACACCGTCACCGGT
>CALIEP010000051.1 GCA_938022345.1 uncultured Actinomyces sp. | reverse complement strand
TGCAACAGGAATTGCCCTGTACGAGGTCGATTCGCTTCGTCGCGCCCGCGCAGAAAAGCAGCGAGAGTAGCGAAAATAGCACTCAATGGGAACAACACCCACTGCCAGAGACTGGGCAGGGGGCATTTCCTTAAATCTTGCCTTTACGCCGGCGCTTGACATCCCTGCGGATGCAGTAGACATTCTGCGTCTCCAAGAAGTGATCTTTGGGCAGGTCATCGGCGTAGAAGTAGGTTGCTCCGCCACGTAAGAGGCCAGTGCTTTGATATTCCTCTTCGAACTGGTGCAGTGTCACGTACAAAACGTCGTTCAGAATCGAATCATTCTGCGAAATGATGTCGCTTGGGGTGCAGTAAAGCTCTGTAAAGAACTCGCCCTCTGCGGACGCGCGGCGCGCTGCAATCACCAATCGATTCATCCCCAGCATCGAACGCTTGAGCTTTTGCGGGAATAAACGCGGCATGAAGTTCACCCAATCATCAGTAACTCCAGACCATAGCCACTCTTTGAAGTCCGAGCCGATAATGATCTCGGTTCCCGTCCAGCCGTGAAGGGCAAGTTCTTCCCGATAGCCGGGAGTTTCCCCACGCGCGCCGAAACGATTCCAAAAATCAAGGCAGCGTCCCACAGCGTGCTCGGGTGATTCATTTACTGGGTACATCGCTGAATAGCGAGCTACCTACGTTGTAAGGATACCGGGATGTTTATTGGGATCTCGGCGTTTAATGAAACCCATCGTTCACTCCTTTGCTGCAGGGATGTGCTCTGGCACCTTATTTTGTCTTTTATTGTGGGTGCAAATCAAAGCCGAATAAGGCCGAAATCAGGACTGAGTAGCGTCATAATTACTCACTGAAAAATTTCAGATTCAAGGATGTTATTATCCGATCATGAGTTCAATCGGTCTAATCATCATCGGCTTGGTCATTCTCGTCGGCATCATCGGTGCAGTCGTTCAAGTTTGGCCATCTTCGCCTTTCATTGGTGGAGCAATCTTTGTCTGGGCGTGGATGACGGGAACGGGAATCGCCTGGACTGTTTTCGCGATCGCTGCGGTCCTTCTGGGAATTGCTGCGATTCTTAAATATGTGATTCCCGCGCGGCAGATCGCCAAAGCAGGAATCCCCAAATCGACACTGGTCTGGGGT
>CALIEP010000050.1 GCA_938022345.1 uncultured Actinomyces sp. | reverse complement strand
CCTGCCAAAGCAGGCCCCCCACACCCCTAAAGTTTTCATTTATCGGTGGATCAGTCTTCTTCTTGCGCAAGAGAACCCAAGGCCTGGTTGAGCGGATCATAGTGCGCAAAGACTGCGCGACGGTATCCCTCAATATCGCCGTTTTCTGCGCTGACCAGCATGGCCTCGTGAGCGCGAGCAGTTTCCGGAAGACCTTCAAAGCCCCGATGGATCTGTGGGAGGGCCATCATGTGAATCATCCACATGGCATTGACTAACTGCTCGGCAAGGGGGTTATTGATCTTCTTCAAGAGCTCGGTGTGAAATTCAATGTCTTCGTCCATGAAGAACTCGCTGCGCTGGGCCTTGGAGATCATCTGGTCGACCAGTTCATGAAGATGATCATCATGTGTGCCTTGAAGTGCCTGGATTGCCTCGCTTGCCAAACCTAAATCCAAAACTTGGCGGACCCGCAAAACCTGGGACAAGGCCTCGGCAGAATCAGGAGCGGTAGAGGAGCGAAGGAAAACGGTCTTGATCAACGGGCGAAGTGTCATATCGCCGACAAAAGCGCCGCGTCCTTGCTGGACATCAACAATCTCAAGAGCCTTGAGCTGGCGCAGGGCCTCGCGTACCGATGAACGTGATACGCCAAGAGAATCGCATAAAGCTGATTCTGTGGGAAGAGGATCTCCAGGTTGTAAGTGATTAGCGACGATGTACTGCTCGATCGCTTCCATCGTTGTTTCGGTGCGTGAAAGTAGTGCTGGAGGTGGCGACTGTATCGCGCTCCGGTGTGCGAACACTCCAGCGTCGGGGTGAGGCGATTGAATTTCGGACATGACTTTGACTCTTTCGCACCTAGGGACCTGCTCCTCGTCGTAGAAGAGAAGATCGCGAGGTTGGGCGCATAGACCCATTTCTACGCGCGTAATTTCCTGACTTGTACAGCGTACCATTGCTTGTGCTTCGAGTTGTCGGATATCAGTTGTCGGGTTGATTTTGCATCACTGATGAACAAGTTCAGAACAATCGGCTTTCAGAGAAAAACGACACGGTTGCTGGGATGAAGTCGAAAGCGCCGACGGAAATTCGTAGACTAGGAGAAGTGTGCTCGACGCACGCCCGGATCATCCGGTCACAATCCCAGGAGTCCCCGTGTCCATTATTGACAAGATCCTCCGAGCTGGAGAAGGACGCACCTTGCGTCAACTCGACCGGCTCGCCTCGCAAGTTGATGCTCTTCAAGAAGACTTTGAAGCTCTCACTGATGAGGAATTGCGCGGAAAAACAGAGGAATTTAAAGAGCGCCTCAATGAAGGCGAAACCTTGGATGACATCCTGGTTGAGGCTTTTGCAACCGTTCGCGAAGCAGCATGGCGCACCCTGCGTCAGCGTCCCTTCCACGTTCAGGTCATGGGTGGTATTGCTCTGCACCGAGGCAATATCGCAGAAATGAAAACTGGTGAAGGTAAGACGCTCGTCGCGACTATGCCTTCTTACCTGCGTGCACTGACCGGTAAGGGCGTTCACGTTGTTACAGTGAACGATTATCTGGCGAAGTATCAATCTGATCTGATGGCTCGCGTCTACAATTTCCTGGGACTCACCGTGGGCTGTGTGTTGGTCGGACAAGAGCCGGAAGAGCGACGCGAGCAGTACAACGCCGATATTACGTACGGAACGAATAATGAATTCGGTTTTGATTACCTGCGTGACAACATGGCGCAGCGTCCGGAAGACATGGTCCAGCGTGGCCATAACTTCGTGATCGTCGATGAGGTCGACTCGATTCTGATTGACGAGGCTCGTACCCCTCTGATCATCTCTGGCCCCGCATCCGGCGATGTCAATCGCTGGTACACGGAGTTCGCTCGCATCGCCAATATCCTGGTTCGCGACGAGGACTACGAAGTCGATGAGAAGAAGAAGACTATCGGTGTCCTTGAACCCGGTATCGACAAGGTTGAAGATCAACTGGGTGTCGAGAACCTCTACGAAGCAGCTAATACTCCGCTGATCGGCTTCCTCAATAACGCAATTCGCGCAAAGGAACTCTTCCACCGTGATCGCGATTACATTGTTGACGGGGGAGAGGTCCTGATCGTTGATGAGCACACTGGCCGTGTGCTTCCTGGGCGCCGCTACAACGATGGTATGCACCAGGCGATCGAAGCGAAGGAAGGCGTGAAGATCCAGGCTGAGAATCAGACCCTGGCAACGATTACTCTTCAGAACTACTTCCGTCTGTACCCCGAGGGCTCGCGCTCGGGTATGACCGGTACTGCAGAGACCGAAGCTGCAGAATTCGCCTCGACCTACAAGATCGGTGTTATTCCGATTCCGACGAACCGTCCGATGATTCGTAAGGATCAGGGTGACCTGGTCTATCCGAGAGAGGCCGGTAAGTTCCGCGCGATCATTGACGATATCGAAGAACGTCACGCGGCTGGACAACCAGTTTTGGTTGGTACCGCATCGGTTCAAAAGTCCGAGCTTCTGTCGCGTATGCTCAAAGAACGTAAGATCCCGCACCAGGTTCTGAACGCCAAGCAGCATGCGCGTGAAGCTCAGATTGTTGCAATGGCCGGTAGTAAGGGCGCAGTGACTGTTGCGACGAACATGGCAGGCCGCGGTACCGACATCATGCTCGGTGGAAACTCCGAGTTCCTTGCTCAGGCAAACCTTGCCGCTCGCGGGCTGGACCCGAAGGCTGACGCAGAAGAATATCGTCGCGCGTGGCCGGAAGCCCTTGCCGAGGCCGAGGCCGCAGTCGAGGCCGAGCGCGAAGAAGTTCGTGAGCTGGGTGGTTTGTATGTGCTGGGTTCGGAGCGTCACGAGTCCCGCCGTATCGACAATCAGCTTCGAGGCCGTAGCGGTCGTCAAGGCGATCCCGGTGAATCTCGTTTCTACCTGTCGATGGAAGATGACCTCATGCGTCTCTTCTCCTCAGGCCTCGCACAGCGCATCATGTCCTCGGGTGCTTACCCCGACGATCAGCCGCTAGAAAATCGTATCGTCACCCGTTCGATTGCCTCCGCACAGCACCAAGTTGAGGCTCGCAACTTCGAGATTCGAAAGAACGTCTTGAAGTATGACGATGTGATGACTGACCAGCGTGAGCTGATCTATGAGCAGCGCCGTCGTGTTCTGGAAGGCGAGGATTTGGGACCCCAGATGAAGGGTTTCATGGAGTCCTTGGTGTCCGGGATCATCGCTGAAAAGACCAACGGTCTGTCGCCTCGTGAATGGAATCTGAAGGAACTGTGGGACACTCTGCGCGGTTACTACCCGCCCTCGGTTACTCCCGAGGAAGTTGAAGAGCAGTATGGCGGCCACGGCTCGCTAACCCGCGATGACCTGATGCGCGAGGTCTTGGGCGATATCGAAACCCAGTACCAAGAAGCAGAAGAGCAGCTCAATCGCAACCCTCTGGCTATTCAGCAGCTCGGTGATGAACCGATGCGTACGCTGGAACGACGAGTAGTGATTGCAACTGTCGATCGTCTGTGGCGTGAACACCTCTACGAGATGGATTACCTGAAGGAGGGTATCGGTCTTCGTGCGATGGGTCAGCGTGATCCTCTTGTCGAATATAAGGACGAGGGTGCGTGGATGTTTAACACGATGATGGATCACATTCGCGAGGAAAGCGTTCAGCAGATCTTCTCCTACGCACGTCAATTCCAGTTGGCGTATGAGCAAGCTCGTGAACGCGCGGCGGTTGAAGAGCAGACAGAGGGCGTATCTGAGGCTGAACTCAGCGAGGATGCGCGCCGCAAAGCTGCTGAGACCGAAGAGCGGGCTATCGAGCGTTCCGCATCCGTTATGGGCGATGTGGGACAGGAAAAGACTTCTGCGCGTCTGAGCTATTCTTCGCCAGATCAAGACGGTGAGACGACCTCGACAACTGAGGGAAGCAATCGTGCTCAGCGTCGTGCGGCAAAGAAGCGTAAGAAGCGCTGATCGATCACTGTGACTGATTGTTGATGGCGGCATGCACCACGTGGTGCATGCCGCCACTGTTTTATCTGTAGTGTCCTTACAAGACATCCAATGCGGTGACGATCCATCTGTTTTTAAACGTCTGCAGACGCATGGAGATGACATGTCGGCCCTCTCCTTGTGCGATGATCACACAGGATTCGATGACCGTTGCTGAAGTTTGGCTGATATGCCATTGAATGGGGTGACAGGGCTCGCGCCGAAAGCTACGTGGATCTCTGTCGATGATGGTGACAAGTCGTCGGTA
>CALIEP010000049.1 GCA_938022345.1 uncultured Actinomyces sp. | reverse complement strand
GTAGATGATGTCGGAGGTAGCGCGTTCGCCACCGTTAGAGGGGTTGTTGACGACTTGGCCGTTGAACCACATTTCAGAGGAGCCGCCGCCGTCGAGGTTGTAGGCGGTCTTTGCGCCCAGGTTCTGCATGATTTCGGCCAGGCCGCTCATTGTTACGCCGCTTGAAGTTCGCGAGCGACCATCCACAACGACGAAGACAAAGTGGTTGTCGTCGATAATGCCGATCGCGGTTCGCGGCTGATTGCCCTGGATGGAGTGGTTACCGAAGTTGGTATCGATCTCCAGGTTGTCGATTCCGCTGATCACCTGGCCGTCCTGCAAAAGCGCCGGGCCGAAGGATAGGGTCTGCCACACGCCCTCGTTGACCAGGGTTTGAGCGTTGGTCTGAGTTTCGTCGTAGACCTTCATCGTGACGTCCTTGTAGATGGCCAGGCCCTGACGAGCTCCCTTGTCGCGGTAGATTGTCCCGTTTCGGATCACAATGCCGGTCGAGCGGAAACCGTAGTAGTCGCCGTTGATAGCGAAGACGGCGTTGTTATCCGTAGCAATCGAGGAGACGAGATCCGTGATGTTTGCGCCAAACTGATCGTTTGCGAAAGCGGAACGAAGTGCAGTTGCATCGGAGAGTTGGACATCGGCGACGTAATAGGTGACGCCGTTATCCTGGACCTGCTTGACGGAAATCTTCGTGTTTCCGTTCGTGTAGGTGTCCGAGGTTGTGGTCGCGGTATCGGTATTCAAGGAAGTGGTCTGCGCGTTACCTTGCGCGGCCTCGTACGAAGAAGCGCTGGTGACTTCAACGTGATCGATCACGTAGCGGTTGAGAGCCCAAGCGGTGGTGCCACCCAGAGCCAGTGTGATCGCAGTTGCGCCCGCAATGATTCCGTTGCGCAGACCTTTGCGGCGGCGCTTTGCGGGGCGGGTGCGGTGGGTAGGAGCAGTGTGCTCTGCCGAGGCCGAGGAACCTTCCGTGCTGGAGGCCTGAGTCTGGGCGGTGGCTGCCTGCTGGCGAGCAGCGAGGGTGCGTGCAAGATCATCGGCCGAAGGGGCGGCCGGCTGGGGAAGGTTGTTCGTGTTCATGGCTACAGAATCCACTGGCGGATTCTGTAGGGATTATGGACAAGCTGTGCGTGACCTGTGGAAGAAAAGAACTCAAAAACTCCTTGCATTTGATGAATGTTCGCTGGAAGATAGATGAGTCACGTCTAGGCAAAGGAGCCCGACACGATGATAGACAAACGCGTCTTTTGGCGACCCCTGGCCATCCTTGGGGCACTCGCCCTGTCCCTTCCGGGATCAGCAGTTGCACATGCTACTGAAGGTGCAACAGATACCCCTGTTATTCTCAACGCCCCAACGACCATTAGTGCGGGACAACTTCGTGCAACGGTCTCGCACGAATTCCCACAGGTCACCGGATATACCTTCGCGGGAAACCCCGTTGGCGGCCGCGCGGAAACGCTTCACCAGGTCACGATCGACGGAAACCAATACACCGTCAACACTGTTGAAGCGCAGCGTGTTTCCGACCAGAAAGTCGCCTACACGGTAACTTTCGTCGGCAGTGAGATCACGATGAAAGCCGAGATCGAGGTACAGGAAATAACCTCCCGCTCCCAAGGAACGGAGGGTGCAAAGCGACCGACTTTGACCTTCCGCATCACCTAGATGAGCGGCGCGCACACGGTGGAAATTCCCGGCCACGGCCTCGTCTCAGTAAATGCAGACCAAGGCGGAGCATACGCATGTGGCATCACGGGAGTCTCCCGAGGCGCAGCCAATGGCGACTCCTATGCGGGTGTTGACGATACTTTTGCCAGCATCACCGCCTCGACGCCCATTGATTACTACGAACAACCCAGCGCCTACCTCATGGTCAACACCAATAAGGTCGCCGTCGGGATGGAGACCAATGCGACCTACGATGAGCCCCACGGCTATGAAAGCAACTGGAATTCCAGGTGGAAGCGCCAAGTCATTGAACAAAACGGCATCAAGACTCTGATCGCGCAAAACGGTCAGTGGACCTACCGTTCCGAGGCCGCGACGGATGCGATTGGGGACGAAGAACGCCCCTACACGACACTTGTCTTCACAGGAGACGCGAATTCATCGGGCAGTGTTGATTGGCAAGATGCCGCAGTTGCCTATGCGGATATCACTCCTGAGATCACTGGCGCAGCCGACAATCATAAGTGGGTTGTCACCCACATTCCCTTCGATTTCGGTTCGGCCGCAACGCATCCCTTCCTCCAGATCGCCGATGATGTCAAGCGCGTCAGCCTTGCAACTGACGGCTTTGGACAGCGCGTCATGGTCAAGGGCTATGCCTCTGAAGGGCACGACTCGGGCCACATGGACTACGGCGGTAACATCAACACTCGCGCCGGTGGCGAGGCTGACTTCGGCACTCTCTTAACCAGCACGAAGGACGTCAACGCGATCTACGGCGTTCACGTCAATACAACCAAGGCCTACCCGGAAGCAAACTATTTCCGTTCTCTTCCCTTCACCGGTGGTCGCGGATGGAACTGGCTCAACCAGTCCTACTACGTCAATCAGCGTGACGATTTGGGCAACGGCGGCGCTGTTAATCGATTCCAGGAACTGCGCAATCAGTTCCCCTTAAGCAAGTACCCCAATTTCCGCTGGATCTACATCGATGTCTACTACGGTTCGGGCTGGCAAGCCGACCGTTTGGGCAACGAACTCAACAAGATGGGATGGGAAGTCGGATCCGAATGGGCAGACCGCTTCGAGAGGCACTCGCTGTGGTCGCACTGGTCGAATGACGAGCACTACGGTGGTGCAACCAACAAGGGCTTGAACTCCCAGGTCATCCGTTTCGTCGACAATGCGAATAAGGACAATTGGAACCCGAATGTTGTCTTGGGCTACCCCCAGATTGTCGAGTTCGAAGGCTGGACTGGCCACCAAGATCAAGACGCGTTCTATCGCAATATTTGGTCAAACAACCTGCCTAGCAAGTTCCTCCAGAACTCGCGCATCATGCGCTACGACACCGCGGATGCAGGGGATGGCAAGACGAAGCACACCTACACATTTGCCAATGGAACGGTGGCTTCGGGGTCGACGGCGGTTACTGCTCAAACAGAGGCTAGCTACGTCGTTGGGACGATTCAGGCAGACATGTCTTCCTCGCGTGAATTTGTCTACGATGGGGCAACAGTCCTTCGAGGTGATAGCTACCTCTTGCCGTGGAAGGACAACGGAACTTCTGCCGGGGCAGATCGCCTGTACTACTACAACCCCGCTGGAACTGCGACGGAGTGGACTCTCACCAAGTCCTACCAAGGCGTTGGTTCTCTAGCCGTCTACCGACTCACCGATCAAGGCCGCGTGAAGGTTACTGATCTGGCTGTCTCTGGCGGAAAGATAACCATCCCGGCC
>CALIEP010000048.1 GCA_938022345.1 uncultured Actinomyces sp. | reverse complement strand
GACGCCAATCTATATCCTGAGACACCTTACCTCCTAGAGGTTGAAGTAATTCGCGAGCTCGCACCAGAGCATCGTTTGATAGTAGCCCTCGAGCCCAACTCGTGCCGGATCTGAACGTTGTTTACGAACCATGCAGGGCGGAGCGAGGTAGCTGGATGGCACACGTGAGGTTGCGATCTTGTAGCTTGCCGAAGGCATTGATAGCGCTGCGATGCTGGAAATTGGCTCATAGCGGCTGGCAACGCGCTTCCATCGAGTCCACGCCGAATATTCCCAGTTATCTTCCTGAATTTCCCGGTGAAACCTTGGATTCATATATCGAGTCGTCCGATCTATGAGCAGTCCTTTGGCTTCTTCGATATCACCTCTACTAAGTGCGTCAACTGCCTGCGACTGAATGTATCTTGGAGCGTCGAAATCGTTCTCACGAGTGAAGATCGGTGAGTTTTCCAGTAAAACGTGGGGAGTTTCTTCTGTATCGATCAGATAGATATGACTTTCTTCTCCGACGGAGCGTAAAACT
This sequence comes from uncultured Actinomyces sp., assembly GCA_938022345.1. Classification (GTDB taxonomy): domain Bacteria; phylum Actinomycetota; class Actinomycetes; order Actinomycetales; family Actinomycetaceae; genus Pauljensenia. The sequence goes on along the minus strand of CALIEP010000048.1, from coordinate 1,638 downwards.
GTTGTCGAAACCGGGGCCTGAAAAATACAGAGTTGACGTATTACGTTGGGTGTGTAATGAGGTGAGAGTGAATAAATAGTGATCGGATGAGTGCTCTTCTGGATAGGGGCAAAGAGATTCACCGCGTCCTCGGTCAGGCAGCCTGCAGAAAAAACGGATTCAACGTGCTGTCCAGCCGCTTCCTCAGCTTCTAACCATATCCTTTCGCCATTCTCTGATGTGAGAGCCGCAGCGCGAAAGGCTTCTGTCAGGCAAGTCGGAATTGAAATTGTGGGGCGACCTTTAGTATTCATGGAATTACCTGCAAAGTCTCGAGCATTCGGGGAAGTTGATCAGCGATTGAATTAATTGAAGTCGTTGTTGCGGTTGCTGTCGCATAGAGGCGGACAGTTCTGTTACTCACTGCCTGAGTCCAGGTCCACTGGATCACTGTGTAGGAGAGTCCTTCGTCAACGTAAAGGCCAGTAGTCATAAGTGTGTCATCACTTGGGATCGAAAATCCTGTCTGTTCGATAGTCATCCAGCCGGGAATAATTCCATCGAGGGGTATCGGGCTTTTCCCCATTAAATCGATGGTCACGATGAAATTTGGTCGGAAGCCTGTTGTCTTTTCCGGAATTCCGACTGCAACAAAGAGAGCATCATCTAACGGAGAACGGGGGTGCGCGGAGGTCGCGTTAACTATTGGTGGAACCTGTGGAGTGAGTATCGCCTTCGGATTCGGGAGAGATAACGCCCTCCACGTGTCGGGGAGTTCCATGCTTGTTTTGATGGTCACGGTTTCACCTCCAAGGGCGTACGAGCAATAATTGGTTTGGTGAGGGGTCGGGGGGATGATCTTCCCGTTTTCGTCAATAAGCCCGTGGCGCTTGTGCCACTGCCACTGCGCGTCTAGGCAGTGAGGGACTGGAAGCGGAAGGAAATAGAGGACAGCAATGAGAAGAAAAAAGAACGTGAAGATAACAGTGATAAGAACGAGTGAGTGCGGTGCACCAGCGCTGTTTAGAAGTACACCTGTGCCGCTGGAAATTGCAGCTAACGTCCATGCGAGGCGGCGTATGCTCGCTCCTCGTTTTGAATAGAAATCACTGGACATATCTCTCCAGAAACCAGCAATTGGCGCATCGCTGTATGTTTCTGAACACCAGATCACCAATCCGATGAGGAAGAGAATTAATCCTGGGAGAACTGCACCAAGTTCGCTGCTCATTGCTACTGCACTCTCGACCGATGCTTATATGTCGGGATTTCGGTATTACTTGCCTTTGCTGTGACCGTAAATCTTATCTGTTTCTAACGCATGGCGGTTCTGTTCTTCTGCTTCCTGGAAGGCTTGATTGACCGCTGTTGTTGCTTGGGAGACTCCAGCACATGCAAGTGTGAGCCCCGCGATAAGCCCGTTAATTTCTTGAATAAGTTCGTCAAGATCTTCTTGGTGTTTAGCGCCGGTAGAAATTGAGGTGAGCTTGCTTTTTGAGAAGATCTCACCTGCAGCATCACACTTTTTTGCGCACTCGGCTACCTGTTCAGGGTTCCATTCGATGAAGTCATACATTTAACGGCTCCTAGTATTTAAGCGTGTGTGGCGTGAAGTTAAAGTAGGCCGCCAGTAAGCACCAGAGCAGTGTTTCGTAGCAG
>CALIEP010000047.1 GCA_938022345.1 uncultured Actinomyces sp. | reverse complement strand
GTCCCCTGAAGCTTGAGACAAATTCCCAGTCTGCGCGTCCGAGTCGCCTAGACATGCTTCCCGAAGCATCGCGTTCTGGCCTCGCTCCTACTGATGAAGGCACCGATGTGACCTGGCATCGCCTGTGGGATCGCTGGGTAGCTCCGGTTGAATCCGTTGAATCGCGCCATGTTGAGCTTTCGAAGCCTTCGGCCTCAGCAGTTTCTACCGCTCAACCCACGCCTGCGCCCAAAGAAACTTCCGTGTCCTCTCCTGCGGAGACTTCCGGTGAGGTACCCGTGCAGCTCGCGAGCCGCCAGGTTCCTGCACCTTCTCCCGTCAGTGCACCGCCGCTTCGTCGACTGCACCTGTCGGCCACCCCGTCTCCGGCAGATACGACTGCGGCTTCCGCGAACCTTGCTTCGGGTATGGTCTCTTTGGAGCCTCGTCGTCCTGTCCCTTCTGCTGAACCCGAGCAGCCCATCGTCGAGCGGCACTCGCTCCTCGAACGCCTGCAGGGCAGCGCTCTTCCTCACGCCATTCCCGAGGCCGCAGCGCAGTCCTCCGATATCCAGAGCGCGCAAGAGCCGGCGCAGAATTCTCCCTCGACTTCACCGATTACCGCCGAGGTTCCCCTTGGACGTCGGACTCGTCGCCCGCGTTGGCGTCCGGTAACCGAAGAAGGAACGGGTATCTCGACGGCTGATTCACCGCGTCCATTCCGTGCACGTACCGATCGTCTTGCCGCACAATCTCACCGTGCAAAGCTTTCGCACCGCGCACCTGCTCCTCAAGAGCAACAGAAGCCCGGAGCGGAAGCTACCCAGCCAAGGCGTACTTCGCTCTTTGCTCGCCGCCCCGAGCCGGCCTCGTCAGCGGGAAGCCAGGCCTCGGTTCCCACGCAGGGACGTACGTATTCAGAGAGTGCTGCACCTACGCAAAACGCTTCGGGGGCGAAGCCTTCGGCTGCCTCTGCCCAGCGGAAGTCCGCCTCGCAAGCTCGCACCTCGCGCGCTCTGCCGGGCTGGAACTTCTCTGAGGACGTCCGTGTTGTGGATGATTCCAGTGTGCTGAGCCCGCGTGAGGACGTGCGTCGTCCTTCGCCGAGCTTGCCGCCTCGCTACAGCCATGTTCTTGATCCCAAGCTCGATGACTCCATTGATCAGGGGCCAATGACTCCTGGCTCGCGGACCCCCTCCTCTGTCAACCGCGACGTGACAATCCGTCCAAGCATTACCGGTCAGATTCCAGTCTTCCGTCGTCGTCCTGAGGATTCATGAAGCCGCTGAGTATTGTGCTGTTGATCGCCGAGGCAGCCGCTGCTTCGGCGCTTGCCGCAGCCGCAACCGCCTTTGCGATTCGTCAGGGCGCGGGGCCGTGGATTATTCATCCCGCTCTGGCCCTGGTTTTTGTTGTTGTTGCTGGCGTACTTCTCTGGATGGGAATCCAGGTTCGGCGCTTTCGAGCACATAAGGCTACCTGGGTTGACGCCGTATCAGCCTTCCGAATTGCAATGTTCGCTCGTGCCAGTGCGCTTGGTGGTGTGATCAGCGCTGGACTTTTAGCAGGTATGTCCTTGGCCTTCCTCGCTCGCTGGGAAGCGCAGACCAGTGTTTA
>CALIEP010000046.1 GCA_938022345.1 uncultured Actinomyces sp. | reverse complement strand
GGCCTCACCCGTGAGTGCACAGACTTCTAAAGCATCGCTAACTCTCTGATCGATCTCTTCGGTGGTGAGCGTCTTTCGACGTTCCAGAGCGTAGGCACACTCATGACGCACGCTCGTGCAGAAGATCTGATCATTCGGATTTTGAAAAACGTAGCCGATCTGTTGGGCAATCTGATCACTCCGCATACGTGTAAGGCTTGTCTCATCAAGGAAAACTTCGCCAGACGAGGGTGTGATAAGACCGTTGAGAAGCTTTGAAAGCGTTGATTTTCCTGCACCATTTTGCCCGACAAGAGCAACTCGTTCCCCCGCAGTAAAGCGTACGGAAACTCTGTCGAGAGCAAGGTTTCCGTCCGGGTATGAAAACGAAATATCGCGGCATTCAATCATGATGTGCTCCGAGACCTGTCACTCGGGTAGATGTGGAGATGTCAGCCCAGGCGTCTTCACGAGTGAGCCATGGCGAACGCCCAACTTCGGCCGATAGACGCAGTACTTCAGGGAAACCGCAGCGTACGCCATCCTCCAGTGCTTTGGGGAGTACTTGTTGTGCACTTCCTTGAGCGTAGGTACGTCCCTGGTCGACGATAATAAATTCATCGACGATATCTACAAGTAGATCGACCTTGTTTTCCGCCAGAAGTACTGTTTTTCCTGTGTTCTTCAGTGAGTAAATTACCTCCAGAATCATGTCAGTGGTCAAAGGGTCGAGCTGCGAAGTTGGTTCGTCAATGAGCAAAATTGGAGTATCCATGGCCAAGACAGCAGCCAACGAGACTCGCTGACGCTGACCCCCTGAGAGTTCGAGGGGGTCTTTAAAGGCAAGGGACTGTAGATGTGTATCGACAATAGTCTGGGCGACACGATCAATCATGCGATCGCGGTCCCAACCAAGGTTTTCTAACCCGAATGCGATTTCTTCGACGACTGTAGTGCACACCCCTGTGAGTTGTGTGTAGGGGTTTTCGAAGACGAGGCCGATAGAGGCTGCAAGTTGTCGGTCGTCCAGCTCGGTGAGATCCTCACCGAGAATACGGATACTTCCGGTCACTGTTCCCCCAAGAATAGAGGGAATGAGTCCGCGCAGAGTATTGCACAGAGTCGTCTTTCCAGATCCGTTTGGACCGATTAATCCGTAGATCTTTCCTTGCTCGAGTTCAAGTGAAATGCCGTCGAGGGCATTGGTCGGAGCTAGTGGGTGGCGAACCGAAAGATCAGTGACGCTTATTGCGTTCACCATAGGAATAGACCTCCAAAAGCAATGGCTGTTGATACAAGTAAAGAGATAAGTAGGTAAAGAGCGTCCCTAACAGAGAACTTTTGGTGAGGTTTGAGAAGCTGTGTATCTTTTGAGACACCAAAACCGCGAACTTCCATTGCAATCGCGCGTTCTTCAACGCTTGCGAGAGAAGAAAGAACCAGCGGAGACACCGTTGGAAGTAACGCGCGTAGGCGAA
>CALIEP010000045.1 GCA_938022345.1 uncultured Actinomyces sp. | reverse complement strand
TCGGTCTGCCGGTCCGCAGCCGCAAGACTCTTGGAAAGCTCTCCGCAGGCCAAGCAGCCGTTGTGACCGGTGCGATCGCCCTAGCATCGGGTGCCCCCATCACCCTTCTCGACGAGATCCAGGCACCCCTGGATGTGCCCACGCGCTACGCCTTCTACGAGGAGATCCTTACTCTGGCGGGGGAGTGCCTAGAAGGAAAACGCCCTCCGAGGCGCTTCCTCATCTCTTCTCACATGGTCTCCGAACTCGAAAAGGTCGTCGAAGATGTCATTGTCTTGAAGAAAGGCGCGCTTCTTGCCCACGAGAGCATCGACGACTTCACCGCCCGCGTCACCTCCATCACCGGCCATGCCTCCGACGTTGAGCGCTTCCTCGCCACCCACCCGGACCTCACCGTCATCGCCAGCCGTACGCTGGGCGCCACTCGCGAAATCGTTGTGGACCTGCGCGGTGCCTCCATTACCGAGGCCGAGCTCGCATCCCACTCCCTGACCTCTTCGCCCTGTTCCTTCCAGGACGCCTTCGCCTACCTCATTCAGGAGAATGACCAATGAGCACTGCACCTATCTGTTCCTCTCAGCCCTCGATCTGGCGACTCGGGATGGTCGACTGGCGATTCAATTTTGGAGTCTACGCCGCGATTGTCGTTGGCCAATTTCTCATTAACTCCACGGTAGGCGCCATCATGTACGCGACCTCCGATGACTTATCAGGGCACGTCGATCAGAGTGCCCTCAATGCCGCGTTCATGACGGGCATCTACATCTTCGTCGCGGCGATCATCACCACGACGACGCAGCTGCGGGCAGCGTCTCTCAGTGGGGCATCGCGCAGCACCCTGGCACTCTCGACCTACGTGCTAAGCGCTGTCGTTATCGCGATCGCCAGCGTGATCTGGTGGGTGCTTGCCCTGACCCAGACGCACATCTTCTTCCTGGGGAGCCTCGGGTATCCCCTCGGAGTGGACTCGTGGCTCATCGTCGTGATCGCTTGGATCGCCTGCGACGGGGCTGGGCGCCTGATTGGTGCGGCCTCGCGCCACGGACGAAGCCCGTGGACGGTCGCCCTCGGCATTATTGTGGCGGTCATCCTGGGAGTGGCCGGCATCGCAGCTCCGGTCACCTGGTTGGTCCTCACCCTCGTCCACAAGTCCGGTTACCTGCCCCCGATGCACTCGGGCTTCTGGTTCCTCGGCCTCGTCACTCTCGCAGTCGCAGCCGCCGGGTGGCGCTTGACCCTCACGGGTCGCTTGCGTCGCTTGGGCTGAATGGGAAAGCAAACACTGCACGTGTGGGGAGCAACTCAGGTTGCTCCCCACACTCTCTTAGCACGACTTCCCGCGGGCGCGGCCTCGAGAGAAAAACTAGAGTTCGACCTTGAGCTTTGCGAACATCTGTGAAATATCTTCCGCGACACTTGCAAAGAGAGAGGTGGTCGTGGTTGCGGTTGCCGTAATCAGCACGAAAGAATCCGCAGTCATGGGGATTCTCCACACCGATTGAATGACCGTGTATGAGTTCGCGGCATCGGAGTAAACGCCCTTGCAATGAACGGCTTTTGCCCAGATCGCTGAAGACTCTCCCAAAGAAGAATAACGACCAGGTTCTACGTCTTCTTCTGTGAGAGTGCTCCATCCGGGGAGTTTCGCAGCCAATCCTGCAGAAAGCTCACCGGCTGAGGGGAACGCATCGGTATCTCCTAGAGACGCAGTAACCGTGAAAGAGGAGGGAAAACCGGACTGGGGATCTGAGGGGCCCTGGGCGACGATCAATAGATGAGATAAAGGCGTTGCCGGGGAAGGTGGAAGCAGTTGAGACGGAGTGTCTTGAGGGAGCTCACGCCATTGCATAGATAGAGGAAGGCGTGCGCTCACGATAACAGCGCGTCCTTCACTCAGAGTAAAACGCAGTGTCTCCCAAGCAGTTTTTCCGTATTTGCTGGTGATATTCCCCTTCTCATCAACCAAATCGTGGCGCTTATACCATTGCCAATCCGCGTCCATCCAGCGCGGAAGCGAAAAGGGAAAAGGGAACGTAAATCCAGCGCCGACTAATACCAGGGCTAAGCACACAAAGAATAGGAACGCTGAAATAGGTCCTACTCCCCAAAGAGTCAGGGACAAGAATGAGATGCCTCCGAAAAGCGCCGCAACGGTCCAGATCAAGCGGCGGGCAATTCTCCTCGCGGAAGCGAAACGAGTGGCAAAGAAACCGCGCATGATCTCGGCAAGACGTGAATCGCTGTAGGTTTCCAGCCACCAGGAAAACAAGAGCGCGGTGGGGACGGCTGCCCACGCGATCGCATACAACAACTGATATCTCATGATTTGCTCTCCGCGCTTTCTAAGGCACAACAAAACGAGCGAGCCTTACCCACAGCTCTGTTCGCGTGCACTTCTCCAAGTCTCCTACCGTGCCTGAAGTTTGAGCAAAATCTGGCGCATTGGAGGGCTGCGTCAGATAGCTCTCGGGAAGCGTGCGCGCACTCACCACGTATGCCGCCCAAGGAACAGAGAGAACAGTGTAGCTGCGGTGCACATGATAGCCCTGAGGGCTTCGCATCCAGCTTGTCCACACGGCATATTCCCAGTTCTTTTCCCTGACTAGGCGAGTAAAAGACGACCTCTTCTTCGATTTCTGCAGATCCTCTAGAAGAATTTCGTGCGCCCCCATGGCGTAACCGGAATTTGCAGCATCAATGAACTCGATGGGCACGCGTTTGGGGCCATCGAATCGATTCTTGACGGAAGGAAAGGTTGAAAACTCTGCGACGATCTGCGGCACATCGTGCGTTTCTGCACAATAAACCTGGGTTGTTTCAGGTTCTTTCAAACTACTAAGAATGGTTTACTGTCCCGGAGCAATGAAAGCGCACTGCCTACGAACTCCGGAAGAGGCATAACGCGGTGACAGCGCAAATTGCGTGAGGGGAGTACTGTCCTTGCGGATCGGTGCAAGGAGCATCTGCGCTTGCCCGCTCAAAGCACCATCGGCCTCGAAAATCTTGTCGAGGCCCATCTGGGCTTCCGTCGACAAACCTTCCCGTGCGGACTCTTCGGTGCCCGCGAGAGCAATGAACGCGGGAACCGAGGCTGTCGGTAGGGTCAGGGGAGCGGAGAAATAAGTGCTCATGGTGCCACGCTCATCTTCGTTACCATCTTGCCCATATCCTTGAAATGCTCAGGAAACATGCGCGTCGTTGTTGTTGCTGTGGCGGTGATCCTGACAAAAGTCGACGAGTCGAGTTTTTCAACCCATGACCATTGAATAGCTGTCAAGGAAACGCCTTCATCAGTGTATGTTCCCGTGCACATGAGCGACGCTTTCGGCTTGCTCTGCGTGATCTCGTCAAGCGTAAACCACCCCGGAATCTGCCTGGAAATTGCCTCACTCAAAGTTCCCAGCGGTAGACGTTGCTCGCTGCCGGCCGGAGTCGCGCAGACTGACAGCGTTGATGGCCGCAGATTCTTGTAATCCATAGGTCCTTGGGCGACCAGAACAACGGGGGCTAAAGGAGCAGGCGTGAGATAAGAGGGCATTTCTTCAATGCGCTGCCAGCCTAGAGGAAGGCTAATACGAGTCGAGAACTCTCTTTTCTGGCTACCGCCCAGCGTGAGTTCTGTAGTGGTACGAAGCGTACCGCCGCGGGGAAGAAGGTTTCCTAATTCGTCAACAAGCCCTTTGCGGACACTGTCGTACCATCTGGGATCCAGCCACGTCGGAAAATTCAGAGGCAGAAGGTGCAGGGGGATCAGAAGAATAGAAGCACACGTACACCAGCCAAGAAAAAGCACGATGTGCATGGAGAAGCCGTGCTGCCGAGCAAAAACCGTCATTCCGGCAAGGAGAGCAAACAAAGCCCACGCGCACAGGCGTAGAAAATTCGCCGGATCTAATGTGTGGACGTTCGTCAAGGGCCAGGCTCGCTGTGCTAAACGCGACTTACTGTACGCGACAAAAAGTATGAAAAGAAGACGCGCAGCAAAAGCAAGGACCCACACGATGACCATTTCGCGCGGGATCGTGTAGGCCAAGGTCGAAATCACCATGCGCACGCCTTGATGCTATGACAAGAGAATATTGCAAAGCAATCTGCTGACTTTTCAGCAATTATTGGCGCGCCTGGCAGTCCCCAAGCTCCCTATGCGCACAGCGGCTAAAATATGCACAGACCACTGCGCCAGCCAGGTGCGGTGAGCCCTAATAAAGGAGTTTTCGTGGCACAGCCATCCACCTCTCGTCTTGATTCAGTTATTTCTCTTGCTAAGCGTCGCGGCTTTGTTTTCCCCTGCGGTGAGATTTATGGCGGTACTCGCTCCGCCTGGGACTACGGCCCGCTGGGTGTGGAACTCAAAGAGAACATCAAACGTCAGTGGTGGAACTACATGGTTCGCCGCCGCGCAGACGTTGTCGGACTGGACTCCTCGGTGATTTTGCCACGCGAGGTGTGGGTTGCTTCCGGACACGTCAAGGCCTTCAACGACCCCCTCATT
>CALIEP010000044.1 GCA_938022345.1 uncultured Actinomyces sp. | reverse complement strand
GTAGGCGTGCATCGGCTGACCAAGGTCAAGCATCACGTAATTGGTGATATCCACTGCCAAGGAAAGCGAACGCATCCCTGCCATCTCCAAACGCTCGACCATCCAACGAGGAGTGGGAGCCTTGGGGTTGACACCGCGAACAATACGAGTAACAAAACGGTCCGCACCCACGCGCCCATGGATGGGAGCACTGTCAGCAACCACAACGGGGAAACCGGCCTCGTTCGCCTCGGGAACCGAAGACACAAGAGTGCCAACCATTCCAGGATCGCGGAAGGCCGCGCCCGTCGAATGTGAGAACTCACGAGCGACGCCTCGCATAGAGAAGCAGTAGCCACGGTCCGGAGTGACGTTAATTTCCAAAACCTCTTCGCCCAAGCCAAGGAAGGAAATCACGCTGTGGCCAACAGCGGGCAGCTCTGCATCGGGGAAGTCCTTCTGCAAGATGATGATGCCGTCATGGTCTTCACCCAAGCCGAGTTCGCGCGCCGAGCACATCATGCCATCAGAAACATGGCCATAGGTCTTACGGGCAGCAATTTCAAAGGGACCGGGAAGAACCGCACCCGGAAGTGAGACAACGACATAGTCGCCGACCTCGAAATTGTGCGCGCCGCAAATAATGCCTCGTGATGGGAGATCACTAGGTTCTTTACCCGTGTCGGGAGCGTCATTGTGCTCTCCAACATCAACACGGCAGTAATTCACGAGCTTGCCATTGGATGCTTCAAACTCGTCGCGCGTCAGAACACGCCCAACGACAAGCGGACCGCTGACACGAGCCGGGTGAATAGTCTCTTCCTCAAGCCCGACGCGAACCAGGGAAGCTGCGAGCTCCTCGGTGGTCATTGCCGGATCTGCGTCGACATAGTCACGCAGCCAGCTCATTGGAACCATTGGCATGTCAGTTGCCCCTTCCCAGTCCATTAACACCGAATTGCTCAGAGAAACGCACATCGCCCTCGACGATGTCATGCATGTCTGCAATGCCGTCTCGCAGCATCAGGGTTCGTTCGACACCAACACCGAAGGCAATACCTGTGTAAACCTCAGGATCGATACCCGTTGCTCGAAGAACATTCGGGTTGACCATTCCACAACCGCCCCATTCAATCCAGCCGGCTCCGCCCTTCTTCTGGGGGAACCACAAATCCATCTCCGCGCTGGGTTCGGTGAAGGGGAAGAATGACGGACGCAAACGCGTCTTTGCATCGGGGCCGAACATGTGACGAGCGAAGTGATCGAGCACGCCCTTAAGATGCGCCATTGTCAGACCGCGATCGATCGCTAGTCCTTCAACTTGGTGGAAGACAGGGGTGTGTGTCGCATCCAGCGCATCGGAGCGAAAAACCTTGCCGGGGCAAGCCATGTACAGAGGAACGCCTCGAGAAAGAATCGAACGCGATTGCACGGGCGATGTGTGTGTTCGCATCACCAAGTGGCCATCTTCTTCATTTTCACCACCGACGCTGCGACCATCAATGTAGAGCGTGTCCTGCATCTGGCGCGCGGGGTGATCGATATCGAAATTCAAAGAGTCGAAGTTGAACCACTTGTGTTCAATTTCCGGTCCCTCTGCAATCTGCCATCCCATTCCAACGAAGAAATCCGAAATCTCTTCCATGATCGTTTCCAGGGGATGACGTGCACCTTGACGCTCACGCGCGGTTGGAATAGTGACATCTACGGCTTCGCTCACTAAG
>CALIEP010000043.1 GCA_938022345.1 uncultured Actinomyces sp. | reverse complement strand
TCCCCCATTCCCATAAAGACCACATTTGACAGGTGTGTGGGAGAGCCCCCAACCAGCCCATCTTCACAGGCCTGGTGGGCCGCGCGAACTTGGTCAATGATCTCTGCGGTTGAAAGATTTCGGGTGAGTCCCATCTGACCCGTAGCGCAGAAAGGGCAGCCCATACCGCATCCAGCCTGGGAAGAGATGCAGAGCGTCGTACGGTCGGTGTAGCGCATCAAAACAGATTCGACGCGGGCACCATCATAAAGCTCCCATAGGTGCTTGAGTGTTTCCCCGCCGTCAGCTTCCAGAACAGCAACCTCACGGACAAGAGGTGGAAGGAGAGTCGATTCAATAAGATCGTGAGCGCTCTTTGGCATGTCCGTCATCAAGGCAGGATCGCTGATATGACGCTCGAAGTAGTGGCGCGACAACTGATCAGCGCGGAAGGAAGGAAGGCCGGCCTCGGACACAAACTCCTTGCGTTCCTTCTGATCAAAATCTGCAAGGTGGCGAGGAGCCTTACCGCGCCGACGCGCTGCAAAAGTAACTCGAGGCTTCGCATCAGGCGAGGTCGCACCCTCAGGTAACTGGTCGGTTGGGCGAACTTCTCGTCTTGCTCGATTGGTTGTGCTCATTCGTTGCTCCTCCTCTCCCCGTGCATAGCCTAGTCGCATGCACCCTCAAGTGCTTTCATTCAGATGCGAACTTAACGCAAAGCGAAAATAAAGATCACATAGAAAACCGGGGCGGTCATCACCAGAGAATCGACACGATCAAGCACACCGCCGTGCCCTGGGATCAATGCTGACATGTCTTTGAGCCCAACCTCACGCTTAATCAAAGACTCGGTGAGGTCCCCGATCGTCGCACATACGCAGCCACAGATGCCAGCAATGACACCCCACCACCATGTTGCGCCCAGCAGCATAAAGCCGCCGATTCCAGTGAGGATGCAGAAAAACAAAGAACCGATGAAGCCTTCCCATGACTTCTTCGGAGACAGTCGTGGTGCAATGGGGTGTTTGCCAAACATAATCCCCGCTAGCCATCCGCCAATGTCATTGAAGCAAGTGACAAGGACATAAACACCGATCACCGCGGGCGAGCGAAAATCTCGCAGCAAGAGAACAACAAAGCAGGCCAAGAAAGGAACGTAGACTGCGCTGAAAACGCTCGCAATGATGTCAGTGATTCTGGAAGGAGTCGGCGCATCAACCAATCTCCATGCGACGACAGCAAAAACCGTCAAGTACAGCGCCATTGTGACGGCCTCGGGTCCCAAGAACCACGCGCACACCATCATCCCAATTGCGCCAAGATACAGCGGCGCCATGGCAAGACGTGTCCCCACGCGAGCAAAGGCTCCACCCAGCTCCCATAAACCGAGCAGTGCAATGCAGCAGACAAAGGCAACAAAAATACCTTGAACGACAAGCAGTGATGCGACAAGAAGGGCAATCAGTACGACAGCAGAGGAAACCGCTGCCGGAAGGTTCCTTCCCGCTCGCCCGGTGGGTGCAAGTGGCTGAGTGTTTTCGCGCGGCTCCGGAGAGAAGACGCGCGAAAACACTGAGGGACGCGGTTGATGGGATGAAGCCGACATCAGATTGTCAGGAGTTCGCTTTCCTTCGTGGCCAAAAGCTTGTCGATCAGCTCAACGCGTGCCTTCGTGGCGGATTCGAGGGCCTTTTCTGCGCGTTCGACCTCATCCTCACCTGCATCGCCATCCTTCTTCAGGCGATCAAGAGCTTCCTTAGCCTTACGACGGATCGAGCGAACAGAAACGCGAGCGTCTTCGGCCTTGTTCTTAGCCTGCTTCACGTATTCCTTACGACGCTCTTCAGTCAGCGCAGGCAGAACCACGCGGACAACATTGCCGTCATCGGTGGGGTTGACGCCCAGATCCGACTCACGCAGAGTCTTAATGATTTCCTGAGTCGCGGTGCGGTCGAAAGGAGAAATCAGAACCGTGCGGGCCTCGGGAATCTGGAAAGAAGCGAGTTGCTGCATGGGAGTAGGGGCACCGTAGTAGTCCACCAAGAGCTGTTCAAACATGCCAGCATTTGCGCGACCAGTACGGATATTTCCGAACTCATGGCGGGCAGCCTCGACCGTCTTATCCATCTTGTCTTCTGCTTCGAGCAGGATGTCATCAATCACGGAAGTGTTCCTTTCAGTGTGATTCGCTGAGCACAAGCGTACCGATTTTTTCGCCTCGTAGCGCTGCAGTAACGTTACCAGCTTCGGACATGCCAAAGACGCGCATTGTGAGACCGTTTTCCTGCCCAAGAGCAAATGCTGCCGCATCGACAACCTTCAGGCCTCGGCTCAAGGCATCTTGGTAGGTCACAAAGTCCAGTTTCTTCGCATCGGGGTTAATTCGGGGATCGTCATCATAGACGCCGTCCACACCATTCTTTGCGACAAGCAGTTCATCGCAATGAGTTTCCAAGGCTCGCTGCGCAGAAACGGTATCGGTGGAGAAATATGGAAGGCCCGCGCCAGCACCAAAAAGAACGACGCGGCCTTTCTCCAAGTGACGGATTGCGCGCAGAGGGATGTAAGGTTCTGCAACCTGCTGCATGGCAATAGCACTTTGGACACGCGCGGGAACACCGGATTGTTCAATAAAGTCTTGAAGCGCCAGTGCATTCATGACAGTTCCGAGCATTCCCATGTAGTCGGCGCGGGAGCGGTCAAGTCCCTGCCGAGAGAGCTCAGCACCACGGAAAAAGTTACCTCCACCAACAACGACTGCAACCTGGATCCCTGCGTGAACGGCATCTGCGATCTGTTCTGCAATTGACCGGACGACCGTGGGATCGAGGCCGACGGAACCTCCGCCGAAAGCCTCACCTGAGAGTTTGAGCAGGACGCGACGAGCAGCTGGCATGGATTCTTCTCCTTTGAATATGTGCTGAGTCGAAAGAGATAGGGCGATGGCCCCGCCAGAAGCGGGGCCATCACACGAAATCAGGCGCCGACGTGGACGCGCACGAACTGGGTGACCTTTGCACCAGCCTCGCGCAGGACCTGTCCGACGGACTTTGAAGGATCGCGGGCAAATGCCTGATCGACCAAGCAGTTGTCCTTGTAGAACGCTTCGAGGCGTCCCTGAACGATCTTCGGAACGATGTGCTCGGGCTTGCCTTCCTCAAGGGTGATCTTCTCGAGGGTTGCGCGCTCCTTGTCGAGGACATCGGCCGGAATCGAGTCGCGATCGAGGTAGGCTGGCATGTAAGCTGCAACGTGCATCGCGATATCGTGAGCAACGCCTGCACCTGCTGCGTCGGTAACGACGAAAACGCCAACCTGAGGAGGC
>CALIEP010000042.1 GCA_938022345.1 uncultured Actinomyces sp. | reverse complement strand
GTGAACTCTTTCATTGCCCAGCAGGCGGGGATCCGCGCTAAAGAGCCGAAGAAACACCTTGCAGTGGGTGTGAAGTCGGTGATCGCTCTTCCCGAGAAGGTCCTTGAAGATCGCTTCAATGTGCGTGATAACTGCGGTGCAGCCTACGCCATGGTTGGGGATGCGACGCAGGGCGTTGCAGGTGGAGCTTTCATGTACACCAATAAAAATTCCGTCTCTATTGGTGTTGTCATGCGTCTTGATGATTTGGAAGCATCGGGCTTGTCTTCTTCGGATGTCCATGATCACCTGCTCACTCATCCGGCAATTGCTCCTCTTCTTGAAGACGGCGAATTGCTTGAGTACGGGTGCCATCTGACCATTGAAGATGGGCCTCAGATGGTGACCCACGATCTCACCCGTCCGGGGCTGGTGATTATTGGCGATGCAGCTGGATTCACTCTGAACACTGGTTTGACCATTCGAGGGATGGATCTTGCTGCGGGTTCTGCACTAGCGGCTTCAACGGCGGTTCATGCTGCCCTTGAATCCGGCGATTTCTCTCAGGCAGCGATGGATCGCTACCTCAGCGAGTTGAAATCTTCCTTCGTCGGGCAGGACATGCAGACCTACGCGAAGGCCCCTGCTTTCCTTGAGCGTCCTCGTATGTACAAGGACTATGGACGCCTTGCTGCAGAGGTTTTCTACGGAGTCTTCAACCATGATCTTCGCCCGCGTCGCCACATCATGAAGGTCGCGATGGATGCGTTCAAGGCTTCTGGCCTGCGTTTGCGTGATCTCATTAGTGACGGCTTGGCCGGTATCAAGGCACTGTGAGGCAGGAGGAACAATGAGCACATTGAAAATTGAGAGTGTTCCCGCGCGTCTTTCGCGTAACACTTACAACCTTGACGAGGAAGAATCTCATATCGAGGTCGACCAGGAGCGAGCTCGTGCCACCGGCGCTGGCAAGCTCTTGGAGCGAATCTGCCCAGCACATGTCTACTCGGTAGAAGAGGACGGGACCGTTGGAGTGGAATATGCCGCATGTCTAGAATGCGGTACCTGCTTGGCCATTGCCCCTGAAGGTGTCCTGAAGTGGCACTATCCCAGGAGTGGTTTCGGGATCATGTTCCGAGAAGGCTAAGAGCTTCTCCTTGAAGTGGTGGGTTGAAAGAGTTTCCTTTCAACCCACCACTTGTGTTTCCTCTCTTGAATTCATGATTGCCGCAATGAAATCGGCGATATCTCCGTGGGTGAGGGAATAGTCCTCTGTGGAAGCGCTGCCTGCGCGTAGCGGACGCCATTCAATTGATGCCGTCCTTCGCTCTCCATCGAGTCTTCGGGTACCAAGAGGATTCAGATGAACCTCGAATATAGGAAGAGCCCGAGGTACTGGGATGCTTTGAGCTATCGGAAACAATCGATGGGTGTCTGTATCTGTATCTGTATCCGGCCGCGCCGCATGCACTTCGGCGTTGATGTATGTGTACGAGGAAAATTGAGCACTGAGACATATGAGCAGCGAATGTAGGTGTGATCGTTTCGCGCGCATGAGAAGTTCTGTGAAATCTTCTAAGCGCACGTCTTCGACGGAATCATGAGTGGGGGAGAGGAACAATGCTTCCATGCCGTTTTTTCCGAGTTCCTGGGCAAAAGGGAGAAGGAAAGAGCAAGCAGCGTGTTCCACTTCTTTAGGTGTGCCTAAAAGACCAACACCAACGATGTTTTGATAGCCCAAGCGAAGTGCTTGCGCAGAAGGGTCGACGGCATATCCCAATGCCCTCGCCGCTTGGTGAACTCGCTGGGTTAAGTTCTCGCTGACTCTGACCTTTCCTCTGAGGACGTGCGAAACGGTTCCGACAGATACTCCAGCTAAACGCGCAACGTCGGAAATCGTCGGTGTCGTGGCCATAAAAGCCTCCTCTCCTGTGGCCTTTACTGTGCCGCAAGCGCCCTTCTTGCCAGTCAAAGGAGCAGAATCTGTGGAAACACGCCGGGTGTCGTGCATCCTGTGGATCAATCACACTGCGGGTGCAAAGTTCACATATTAAGCTGTGAATACTTGGAGCGAGGAGGAATAATGCTTCGACGTTTGACAGACGCAATTGTCTGCGCAGTACTTTTGGTTCTGGATATTCTGGCGTGGCTGATCGTCAGCACATTCTCAAGTCTTGATCGTTCGGAACCAGGTCGAATTGCCTCGGTCTCTCTCAGCGCCTTGATCATCGTTGCTGCTCCAGCACTTGCGACGTGTATGGTTGCTGCGATCGCGCGAATGGTGACCCGCACTTCGGCTCGCGTTTTCTATTCGTGGAGCCTTTTCGTCAGTGCTGTGGCCGGAGTGTTCAGCTATCTGACGGCTATGATCTCCTCGTTCCAAGGAATGGAAGTTGGCCTGCGCTGGATGGCTTGTTTCTTCGCAGTTAAAGCGATCGTCAGCCTTATTCTACTCATCGTTGGATTGACCGGTGGAATTCCTCGAACGGCTGAGGAATCACGCGCTCTGCATCAGGCGACGCACCCAACTGCTTCGTCTTCGACTCAGAAGAAGTCTTCTTCGGCAAGCTCCACTTCTTCTCACGAGGCCGCAACTTCTACCTCAGCGCAGGCTCCAGCCTCCGCAGGTACGGCTTCCCCCGCTGCAGGCAAGACTGCCCCCACCGCT
>CALIEP010000041.1 GCA_938022345.1 uncultured Actinomyces sp. | reverse complement strand
GTCGAAGACCAGGATGAGCTCGTCTTCCTTGCCCTTTTCGAGGCCGTAGGCCAGTGCCGCAGCGGTCGGCTCGTTGATGATACGCAGGACGTTCAGGCCTGCGATCTGTCCGGCATCCTTGGTTGCCTGACGCTCTGCGTCGTTGAAGTACGCAGGAACGGTGATGACCGCGTCGGTAACGGGCTCACCGAGGTACTCTTCTGCGTCCCTCTTGAGCTTGGAGAGGATTCGTGCGGAGATCTCCTGTGCGGTGTACTTCTTGTCGTCGATGTTGACGGTCCAGTCAGTGCCCATGTGGCGCTTGACCGAAGAGATGGTGCGATCAACGTTCGTGACCGCCTGACGCTTGGCGATTTCGCCAACCAGGACCTCGCCGGTCTTGGAGAAAGCAACGACCGAGGGGGTCGTACGCGTGCCTTCTGCGTTTGCAATGATTGTGGGTTCTCCGCCTTCAAGTACTGCGATTGCGGAGTTCGTGGTGCCGAGGTCAATACCTACTGCGCGTCCCATAAGTTTTTCCTTTCATCAAAGCGTGGTGGAAATTGTCGCCGAGGCGATGCCGCGCTTTGTACGTCTTCTGTTGTGGTGGCCGAGGTTTCGACCTTCAGACCACCTTGAGTCTGTTGCACTCAAGTTTACGGATCAGCTACTGGGCCCGCAAGCCCTACATCAAAACTTGAGTCTGACATACTCAACTTATTTCGAGGGGTTTTATTCCCCAATTTCCAAAATTACTTTCTAAGAATCGACAACCCTGCCGATTACCATTGAAAATCCGCGGAAAAATCGGAATTCATTCCACGGAATTTCTCCATATCCCGACGCTCTTTCTTTGTCGGGCGCCCACTGCCGCGTTCACGCTGGGCGAAGGCAACCCCCAGCCGAGGCCTCGGCTCACTGAGATCCTCGTAGCACAATTTCGCGAAGGGATAACCCAGTCGTTTCGCAAGAAGCTTGCGAACAATCAGAACACGGTCAAAGCCCTCCACTCGCAGACGAACCTCATCGCCCACGCGCACTTTCTGTGCAGCCTTCACCGATTCGCCATTAATTTTGACGTGACCGGCACGAGCAGCTGAGGTTGCCTGCGAACGGGACTTCACGTGTCGGGTTGCCCACAGCCATGTATCGATACGCATGGTTTCACCCGCCGCGAGCGCTCCCGCTGGAACCTCGGTCGGTTCTTGGG
>CALIEP010000040.1 GCA_938022345.1 uncultured Actinomyces sp. | reverse complement strand
ACGCAATCAGGCCCGCCAAACACCCCAAAAAGAAACTCAGCTCACACCCATATCACCTGTTCATTGCCCATTTCGATGCCTGCGACCTTACCGTCGAGGCATCATCGACAGACCATCGCACCGAGAACATGACGAGGCCGTGACCGGTTACCCAGCCACGGCCTCGTCGATGCATGAGCGTCAGCGTGAAATCAGTGCGACGAGCACTCGAGCAGTCACTGCCGCGACGCACACGATCGCAATGTTGCGGCCCACGGCACGGATCTCGTCACGGTCGATCTCATACTCGAACTCGAACGACGGCGGCTTCACACTCGCCTCGATGTCGAATTTCATGCGTTCTCCTCCTCGTACTCCCAAAGGTTGGGGACTCGTTCTTGCTTTTCGACAAGCCAGTTCTTATCGGTGAGCATACGGGAAAGCGCCAGTCCCATGCCGATAGCGACGATCGTGAACATGACGGTGAACAGTGCGCCGAGCGCATCGTCGATCTGCTGATTGTTCAAGTAAGTGAGCGACCGGTACAGGGGTACACCGGGGATCATGATGACAACGGCGGGAACCGACAGAGTGACGCGCGAGAATCGCGTCCGACGTGCCACGAAAACCGCAAGGAGACCGGCAGCGAGAGCAGCGAGGCCAACAGCAGCCGGAGCCGGCACCTTGAGCTCGAGGTTCAGCGCGATACGCGCCGTGTTGATCACGGCCCCGATCAGGGCAGCGGCCGCACACACGCGTTGCGGCGAATTGAAGAGCATGGCAAAGCCATACGCGGCGACGAAACTCGTCAGGAAGCGGAGCAGGTAGTGCAGCCACGGGACAAGTGTCACGCCATACTCGGGGGTTACAGACCAGCCAAAAATCGCAGAGATGGCCCATACCGCAACGCCGGCCGACACAACGAGCATCGCGACGTAGACGAGGCGCCCGAGGCCGCCCTGGAAGTCCTGCCTCACCAAGTCGATAAGTCCCGTCACCAGAGGGAAGCCAGGGACAAGGAACAGCAACGCCGAAATGAAGCCAGCCTGGTGCGTCGACTCGATACCCAAAAACTGCTGCGCCGGTGCAACGAGAAGAATGTAGATCATTGCGGCGAGAGCGCCGCAAGCCATCCAGACACCGAAGTGGTTCATGTGGCGGACCAGCATCTGTCGACGTAGCGCCTGTCCAAAGAACGATGCAACAGCGACGGCCGAACACTCAACCCATCCCCCACCATTAAGGAATGCGAAAGCCGCACAGGCGAGTCCCGAGGCGAGCGCGTTCGAGAACCAGTCGTAAAGACCCGGGACCTTTGCGATCTTGTCGAGCTCATCGGAAACATCCTCAACGCGAACCGACTTACCGTTGATCGACGCAATGTAGTTGTTAATGCGATCAATCTTGTCGGCGTTGACACCCATCAGGCGCTGCTCGGCAAGCTCCGTACGGAACGTGCCATTGGCGTAGGCAGTCGTGATGATCTCCGTGTAGGTGACCTGAGCGCGATGCTCAGAAATGCCAACGGCACGCGCCACGTCCGCCATAGATTTCTTCACGCGGTACGCGCTTGCACCGAACGAAAGCAGCATCTGTCCGAGCCGCAGAACAACCTGGGATTGATGAGCAAGGCGGTCATGCGCCGCCATACGCTGGGCGAGGACCTCGTCGCTACCGTTGTGGTGATGCGACCCTCGCGGATGTGCAGAAGGAATCATGCATTAAGCATCCCATGTCACGAGGGCAAATGTGGGCGACGTTGGTCCGTTGGTGTGGTGTGTCTCGTGGTGTGGGCTGGTCGAATTGTGGGCGTGTAGGAGTGTAGGACAAAGCGGTATTGTTTGGGATACAAGTCCCATGGTGCCGCAGCGCTGTGATTCCTCTGACGAGCGTGCGCGACCCGCGAGGAAGGGCTGCGCTTGATACGCGAAGGACCCCATCCGTTTGGATGAGGCCCTTCGACTTAAAGTGTGTTGTGGCGGTGTCCTACTCTCCCACAACCTATCGGTTGCAGTACCATCGG
>CALIEP010000039.1 GCA_938022345.1 uncultured Actinomyces sp. | reverse complement strand
AAAGAGGCAAGAGTTGAAGGTAGGCCCTTGCTCTCCTCCACGGCTTCGCGTAGTGGTGCACCCTCAGGTACTCCACCATCTTTTTCTCGGTCAACCATCAGGGTTAATGCGCGAGAGTTCAGGTCCACGGTGATGTCGCTGTGGCCTCGGCGCAAAAGAAAGAGACCACGTTCCCGGGCAACTTTCTCTGAATCAATTCCCACTGCAAAAGTCACCTGCGAGGCAGGAAGCTCTATAGGCTCAGATTCGGGAGCGATACGCAGGCGGGCACGTAGATGCAGCGTGTAGACACCGGGCTGAGTAAAGACCCAGCTCATATGTTGGTGCGCTCCGACAGGCAAAATCGAAGTATCTGTCTGCCAATTATTACCGGCGTTAAAACCATCTCGAGAGGCAAAGGCAATCTCGGGACTTCCAAAACTTGTTGTGATGTAAGCACATGCCTGCCCTGGCCCCTCAACATCAGTGACAGAGAGTTCAACCTGGGACGAGCGCTTTGCTCCACTCTGGCTGCCATCGCCGTAGACTCGCATTCCAAGCCATGGCGTGTCCAGGGAGCGATCTTCGACAAGAGGAATCAAGCTGCCGCCAAACTTTGCGCTTTCTTCCGCCAGTGACAGTGAAATAGCATCCTTGGGAAGATTCGCATCGAGCGCGCGAATCACCGAATGGTCTTCGAGCATCAGATAGTTGGTGACGGCGATATCCGCGTAGGCAATATCGCGAATACCTCTCAGGCTCAGCTCCCACGAGTGCGGATCTGCGCCGTTGGGAATCAGCTGGTGAACATCAACGTAGTCACCACCGACATTTCGTGCTAAATCAGCCAAGATACCCGTTGTTGCAACAATGCTCAGGCGCTGTGATGAGGCATCGGAATGTGGTGCGCAGCCCCCAGTTACTGCAGCAAGAACGCATGTAACGACAAGTGCTGCAATTTGCGCAATCTTCACTGTCTCACCCGCATGCGAGTCGAGGCAAGGATGCACCCACATCCCATGAGGAGGGCCGCAAGGATTATGGGAGCAAGCTCTGTTGCGCCCGCACCCGTTGATGCCAGGCTGCACGGTTGTCCCGAGGCCGTGCGACCGACGATTGCGTAGACCAGAGGACGTCCGTGTTCCCCTGTTCCACCGGCC
This sequence comes from uncultured Actinomyces sp., assembly GCA_938022345.1. Lineage (GTDB taxonomy): Bacteria > Actinomycetota > Actinomycetes > Actinomycetales > Actinomycetaceae > Pauljensenia. The sequence continues at coordinate 15,581 of CALIEP010000039.1, read as the reverse complement.
GCGATCAAGGATCCAGCCGTTCCACTCCCGCTTCCGCGCAAGTCCTCACCACGAGGAGAGACATTCATAGCGATCGTCAGTTGGTAGGAGCCTGGCTCAGTAAAGACCCAGTTTTGGTGGGCATGGGTGTTGGCAGGCAGGGTATAGCTCGTTCCTGCGCCGTCAAAAACGTGAGTGCCGATTCCTGCACCTAGGCTTCCCGACTCAAATACTGCGACATTTCCGGGGCCTTGAACATCAAGGATAGAAAAACGGACCTGCCCGCTGGTTTCAGTGACGATTTCTTCGCGTTGTGAGTTCATTCCGAGCCACGGTACCCCTCGAATCTGGGTAGCGGGAATCATCCACACATCTTGCCCGGCAGCCGCGGCATAGCTCAGAGCTTCAGGAGCCTTGATCTTTGCCTTATTTCCCAGTGCAAAGGTCATTGATGCGGGATCTTTCCACACCGCAGGCACAGATCGGTCATCTTTGATTCGCGCGACTAATTGACCGTTTTCGATCGCCGGTCCCAGATCAAAGTGACCGTCAGTAATTCCATTTTCGCTACCAACCTGAACGTTCAGGGTCGTAATTGCCTGATTTGGAGTTTCGTTATCGCTGCGGATACGTGAGACTTCATCCTCGTTTGCTTCGCGAGTAATCCGGGTGGGGATACAGCGCTCAGCACCTACGCGTTGGGGCGCATCACGCGTGAGCGATTCTTCGTCGTCACCTGCTGGGCTTTCTTCAACCGTTGGGGGAAGCACCCCACCGCTTTGGACAGCTGAGTGTTGCGGACCCGAGACCCCTTGGGAGCCTCCTACCTCAATGAGGTACGTGGCTTTACGTGTCGTTTCAAAAGAACCGTCATTTCGATACGCACGCGCTTGAACGCTCAGCTCATAGCTTCCTGCTTGAGAAAACACCCAATTTGCATGCGTGTGTGAAAGATAATCTTGAGCAATTGTTGAGCCATGTGGATCTAGCTCAAATTCCCCCGAACGCAGTCGCGAACTACGACCCGAAAGGAAGTCTTCGGTCCACAGTGAAATACGTCCTCCGTTGGGATGGGTATAGCTGACATCAAATTCAACGCGTTCAAATCCTGCTGGCGCGAGAGAGAGAACATCCCATCCGGGCCACGGCAAAGTTGGATCTTGAGTTTGTGGAAGGAAATATCCACTACCACCGGCAACAATGTCTTGAGGAAGCGAGTGTGTAAGAGCCGAGGAAGGAATGACCAGGCGAAGTTCTTCAGCTTCGTGTTGGACTCCCGATCCGGTGACATCTTCCATCACCTTCAATACGGGCAGTCCCGAATCATCAAGCGTCATGTAGAAGAGGTCGATGTGCCCGTGGTCAAGAACAAGACGGCGCTCGCCAAAGTTCGCGCGCGGAGCCGCTTGGGTGTGCGCACTCATCGACGAGGCCAGTGAAGCTTCGCGAGCCTCTTTGGCCTCTGGGAGCACCGCTGCCCCCTCACTTTGTGCGGATTCTCGATTGTGGTCGTTCTTTGGGGTCGAGAGATCAGCGCTCTGCGTGGACTTTTCCTTCTGGATCTGGGGAGCTTCAATGCTCGCACTAAACTCAGCCTCGGCAACGAGACGAGGCTCCTGCCCCGGGATTAGTTCCTGAAGGCGAAGGCGCAGTGGGCGAATACCTAGTTCAGCGAAACGCGCATGCAGGGGGCCAGCTGCGAAGTCCTCTCCCCTGGACTCGAGGACAAATCCCCGGAACAAATCCTCGGTTCCGTCGCTTTCTTCTTCAAACGCAGTTCCACGGACGAAATGCTCATGGGATTCAAAGCCAAGTGATTGCGGAGCAATTTTTTCCAGATCTGCAGCGCCTGCTCGTGCGCTTAATTCGACGGAATACCGCGAATTCGGCGTAAACACAGAAGGGTCGAGATTAATATCGAGCTCATATCCCCCATCAATTTCGCGATCAGTGTCACGAGCAACCGGGATCGTTCGAAGTCGAAGCGCGCCCTCATGAAGAGGAAGTTCTTCCCCATTTTCCCCAGTAATACACAGAGACTTCAGCGCCTCAGTGTTATCCCCAAGGCACGTCGAGACGTGAAGACTATCGCTTAACAGGTGCTTGTCGTGGGAGGAGGAAAGAGCCTCCGCATGAGTCGGGACTGGAAGAAGAATCCACGCACTCATCACTGCAATAGTGATCAATAGCGAAAACAGGGCACGTGTTGTCCTGTGGCACAAAAATGACATGACCATCTCTCTAGAATGATAATCGTTCTCATTCCCATTAAAGAGGGTGGTCACACCTCAAGTCAAATGGACCGCCCGACTCTAGTTAAATCCCAACACCCACTGAGAAATGTGATAGCCAGCCATAATCACCGCACGTCCCGCCTTTGAGCGCATCGCAATCAGGCGCCCAAGCAGATCCTTACGCACTGCGTCATAGGCTTCCGGCTTCTTCGTTTGAAGCTGCGCCCAGAGCTCATCCTTACGGGCAACATTCTCCTGAGTTCCCGAGCGCAAAAGCATAACGGTGCAGATGACGCAGTTGATACGCAGATAGTGGACGAGATAGCGGTACAGATGAGGAGGAACCTCATCAGGAGCCGGAATGGCATCAACCATCGCCGCGTTCACCCGCAGCAATTGATCAACACGCGAAATCATGACCTGCTCGTTGACCGACTGATCATCACGCCCAATGAAATAGCGGTAAAGATCAACATCGAGATACTCAAAAGTACGGACATCAATAACCGGAACAAAAGAGTAAATGAAATCAACATAGAAGGTGTGCTCAGGAAGTACCAGACCAGAGCGACGCACCAAATCTGTCCGCAAGATTAAGGCATGCATCATCAGATACTGGTCGTAGCGACAACGACGAATCTGATCCCAAGAGATGACGCGATCCCTAGGCATCACATTCCCGTAGCGGATGACTGCTTTATGGCTCTTCCCCTGCTTCTCATACACATAATTGGCAACTAAAAGATCCAAGGGTTCACCCTGAGCTTCGCGAAGCTCCAAGCGCTCAAGGGCACGCTTAAGCGCTAAGCGATCCAACCAGTCATCTGCATCAAGAATTTTGAGGTAGCGCCCACGAGCACCCGAAATACCTGCATTAACAGCGCCACCGTGGCCAGCATTCTCCTGATGAATGACACGGATATGATCTGGATCCGACTGGGCCAATCCATCAGCAATCGCAGCCGTGGCGTCGGTTGATCCATCATCAACGATGAGCACCTCAACCTGGTCAAATCCACGCACTGAAGAAACGGCACGATCAAGGTATTCCTGAGCGTTATACGAAGGAATGACAACGGTGAGCACAAAACTTGGTTCCACCTGTTGAATGATAGTGCATGAAGCGCTCTTTCTTAGCGAAAGAGCATGAAAACATGGCCATTTTCGGGCTATCCTTGACCTAAGGGCTAATTCGCAATGGGGAGGCAATTATGAGCCAAGCACAAGAAATCCTGAATGCACTGGGTGGCTGGGATAACCTGACCGACCTTCAGCATTGCATCACCCGAATCCGCGTTGATTTTAAAGATGATTCGAAGATCGACGAGGCCGCGTTGCGCAAGGCTGGCTCCTTCGGTGTCGTTGTCGTTGGCTCGCACGCACAGATCGTCATGGGTCCGCAGGCAGAGGAAATCGCAGAGGAAATCAACACGCTGAAGTGAGTCTTCAGCTCCTCTCCCCCGCCCCTGGAATCCTGCGAAACCTAGTCGAGCTCTCAGATCCAGTTTTCGCCCAAGAGATCATGGGGCCGGGTTTCGCGATTTTCCCCGACGAGGTTGACACTCTCAACATACTCGCGCCCATAGATGGGACGCTCACTCATCAGCTTCCTCATGCCTGCGCTCTTTCAACGCCTGATGGCCTGAGCATTTTGATACATGCGGGGATCGACACAGTACTGCTCAAAGGCGAAGGCTTCTCAGCCCCCCATCAACTAGGACAACACCTTCACGCTGGAGACCCGCTCATTACATGGGATCTTCGTCCAGCACGCCAAGCCGGATACGACCTTGACGTTGTTGTGATTGCTATGCAACCGCCACAAGCACTATGCGAGCTCTTAACCGCGCCCGGTTCACGCCTAGATACGATGGTGCCCTGCGCAGTTGTACGCAGGGCACCAAAAAGTAGCTAATTTCTAGCGAATGTAGCGATCCACACTGGTCAAGAATCGCTTAACACGCTCACAATGCGCCATGTCATCAATCAAGACTTCTTTGCCATTAAACGCATGAAGTGGAACACACCAATTCGGATACTCAGCGTTCGTACCCGGTAGGTTCTGCGGCAATTTCTCACCAACAACGTCCACCAAAGAAACAGCCAAAAGAAGTGCAGGAGATGCAGCAAGGTAGGCGTGCATCGCAAGAACTAGTTCTTCATCACTGGGGTGATCTCCGTGAATGAAGCCGCCTTCTTTCAGGCGCGAGACCATTCGTTCACGCTCGACGCGATCCGCATCGCGAACCTGATCGAGGTCTTCGACCAAGAGTCCCAACTTATGGCGCAGTTCGGTGTGAGCACCTTCGAGATAGCCCAATGTCGGAGGCAAATCATGCGTTGTTACTGCCGCAAGGCACGATCGACGGTAGTGATCCGGCCAGAGGGGCCATCCGCTGCCTTCCTTCTCAAACCACAGAACGGAAGTACCCAAGATTCCGCGATCATTGAGATAACCGCGAACCCAGGGCTCAACGGTTCCCAAATCTTCGCCAATGACAACCGCACCGGCCCGCTGGGCCTCGAGCAGCACAATGCCCACCATGGCCTCGTGATCATAGGACACGTAGGCACCGGCCTGCGCACCCATCCCTTCAGGGATCCACCACAAGCGGAAGAGACCAAGGATATGGTCAATACGCACTGCACCCGCGTACGAGAGCACAGAGCGCAACATATCCCGAAGTGGTGCATAGCCCATTGGGGCAAGGGAGCGAGGCGACCACGGAGGCTGCGACCAATTTTGCCCCTGCTGAGAGTACATATCCGGAGGCGCGCCAACACTCATACCCGGCGCAAAGGCATCCGGCATCGACCAAATTTCTGAGCCTTTTGAGTGCACTCCCACCGCCAGGTCAGACATGATCCCCATATCCATTCCCAAACGGCGAGCGCCCTCTTGAGCGCGAATCAACTGGTCGAAAACGATCCACTGACACCACTGCCAAAACTCGATTTCAGAGGCGAGACGCTGACGCGCTTCCTCAACACCCGGAGCATCAATCGAGGAGTAACGCTGTGGAAGGTCAATATCGCCATTTTCAAAGACCAAAGCGGACCACAGGGCAAAATTCTCTAAAGACTCCCCGCCTTGAGCACAAAAGCGTTCAAACTGTGCCTGACGACAAATAGATCGGGGAAGTTCAAAAATCTTACGCAGCGCTTTGAGCTTTGATTTCCATGAGAGGTCACGGTCGACAATATCCTCATTGCTGCGGGACGCATGCGCGTAGCGTGTAATTACCCCTCGATCCTTGCTGTCCATCTGCACATACTCATCGATGGCTTCAGGACGAATGTAGAGGGGGCTGGCCCAGCGACGCGACACGGGAAGGTAAGGCGAATTCTCCTGTGGGAATCCCGGCTGCGGGGCATGCAGGGGATTGATTTGCAGGAAGTTTGCACCATTACTCGCAACGATCGCGGCTAGATCCGCCAGGTCCTGCGTATCCCCCATTCCCCAGGAGCCGCTTGAGCGGGTCGAATACAGTTGAGCAGCAACTCCCCAGCGCTTGTTACCATCATCGAGGCGGCTAGAAAGTCGCTGGGGGACAACAACCAAGGTTGACGAGCATTCACTTCCATCTTCGTGGCGCGCAACAATCCGGTGCCATCCAAGAGGCAACCAATGCGGAATTTTAAACGTGGCACGCCCGATCAGATTTCCATCGACCATCCGCGGCGGAATCCAACGGTCAAGCTGCTCAAGCTCATGATGCTGCCCATCTTCGGTCTCAACGTGGCACCAGACACCCATCCCGTGAGGAACGTGGACAGGGATCTCCGCCTCGTTTCCCTGGCGACACACCGTAGTGGGAGGAAGGGGTGCCAACCAGACACGATCTTCATTGTGACGAAAAGCTTCATCAATTTCGCTCTGCGAAGGTTCTGAAGAGAGCGAGAAACCCAGTGAATTCAACACCGCGACGAGGGAGGCATCTCCAACATGCTTCCAGTTTCCATACCAATCCCAGAAACCGGTAGAGACCCCCACGGTCTCAGCGAGTTCACGCAGATGCTCTGTTACCGTCTGACTTGCCATAAGGTCCCCTCTGAAATACAGCAGTGCTCTTTTATTTTATGGGCTAGAGAAGAGCAGGTGAGACCGATCTTTGTGTGCCAGCAGACACATCCTGCGGAAGACACAGGTGAAGCATCTGCAAGGCGATCTTTCCAGCCCCTGCTCCGAGAACAATTTGGATCACGTGTCCCGAACGCACAACTGCGAGGACTTCAGGAAGACGAAGGCCCATGTCATCAACCTTTTCAGGCGACTTCACTTCAATCCGAATACGCAGCATGCACGGTTCAATATCTTGGATATTTGATGCTCCCCCCAGAGACTGGAGAAGAAGCGCTGCCGTTTCCACGCCTAATCCCCTTTCAGAAACAAGTGACCTATCCCTCACAATATATACGAGCGACGCAATTTGGTGCAATACGTCACTTTCTGCAACTTGCGATACAGAAATGCACTGCTATTTAGATGCAAAATTAGAGACAATATAGCCATGACTACGCCGCTGCCTATTCCCACAATTTCGACTGAACCGGTCGCTTCAGTCTTAAGAATTCTCAGCCTGAAGGAAAACGGCGATGATTCATTTATTGCACGTTCGCTCCCCCAGGTCCGCAGGGTTTACGGCGGCCAGGTTTTGGCCCAAGGATTGCTGGCAGCAAGTGCAACTGTCCCAATTGAGAGGCTCCCCCATTCTCTCCACGCTTATTTTGTCCGAGGTGGAGATCCTGAAAAAACCTTCAGCTTAGACGTCACACGCGTTCTTGACGGTCGTTCATTTTCCAACCGTTCCGTATCTTGTTTCCAAGACACTCGCGAAATTCTCACAATGAGTGTCTCATTCCAAGGCCCCGAAGCTGCGCCCTCCTATTCCCCCGATGCGCCTGAGGTACCTGCCGCGAGTGAGTGTCGATCAGCCTTGGAGATCTTCCGTCTCATGGATCATCCCGTTGGCAAATTCCTTGGGAAAACTGCTGCCTTCGACGTTCGTCATATCGGCCAGAGTCTCTACACAAAAGCGGACCCACAGAAACTACCAACGCAGAGACTGTGGATGAAGCCTCGAGCCGAGATTCCCTCTGAATCAACTCAGCACGTTCATCGCGCACTTCTTACCTATGTCGTCGACCAAGTGATGCTAGAGCCTGCGCTACGTGTTCTGGGAATGTCATGGATGACCCCCGGGTTGGTTGCAGCATCTTTAGACCATGCGATGTGGTTCCATCACGATGTTGACATTAATGACTGGCTTCTCTTTGACCAGCGCTGCACCCAAGTCGTGAACGGCCGAGTGCTGGTCGAATGCTCAATCTTTACCGAGGCGGGGGTCCTTGTCGCCCACGCTACCCAAGAGGCAATGCTCCGAATTCCTACTGAAGGGCACACTTCACGCCACTGGGGATTTGGGGTTGATCCCAAGACTGGCAAACCAATGAGTGGAATGGCATAGGGATAATCCGTACGTAGCCACAGGTACCGGCACACGCACAGCCAGCGGCCGAAACTACACGGATTGTCTCTTGACTGACTTCAAAAACAGTGGGAGGGGCGGCGAAACCGTCCCTCCCACTGTGTTTTAATCCTAGGATCAGTCGCGAGTGAGCTTACGGTGCGTCACGCGGTGAGGCGCTGCTGCATCCAAGCCCAAACGTTCGATCTTGTTCTTCTCATAGGACTCGAAGTTACCTTCAAACCAGTACCACGAGGCAGGGTTCTCTTCGGTTCCCTCCCACGCAAGGATGTGGGTTGCCACGCGGTCAAGGAACCAACGATCGTGGGTGATGACCACCGCACAACCGGGGAATTCCAGAAGCGCATTTTCCAAAGAGGACAGAGTTTCCACATCGAGGTCGTTGGTCGGTTCGTCCAGCAGCAAGAGGTTTCCCCCCTGCTTCAAGGTGAGCGCGAGATTCAGTCGGTTACGCTCACCACCGGAAATAACGCCCGCAGGCTTTTGCTGGTCTGCGCCCTTGAAACCAAAGGCAGAGACGTAAGCACGCGAGGGCATTTCGACATTGCCCACCTGAATGTAGTCCAGGCCGTCAGAAACAACTTCCCACAGAGTCTTGTTGGGATCAATACCCGCGCGGTTCTGGTCGACATAGCTGAGCTTGACGGTTTCACCAATGGTGAGCTCTCCCCCGTCAAGAGGCTCAAGACCAACAATGGTCTTGAACAGAGTGGTCTTACCCACGCCGTTAGGACCAATCACACCGACAATACCGTTTCGCGGCAGCGAGAACGACAGACCATCGATTAAAACACGATCCCCAAAACCCTTCTTAAGGTTTGTCGCCTCGATGACGATGTTACCCAGGCGGGGCCCCGGCGGAATCTGGATCTCTTCGAAGTCAAGCTTTCGACTGCGTTCGGCCTCGGCAGCCATTTCTTCGTAGCGCTCCAGACGCGCCTTCGACTTTGCCTGGCGTCCCTTAGGACTGGTCCGAACCCATTCAAGTTCTTCCTTTAGACGCTTAGCGAGCTTGGCATCCTTCTGGCCTTGAATCTGGAGACGCTTTTCCTTCGTCTCCAAGTAAGTCGAGTAGTTGCCTTCATAGGGGTACAGGTGACCGCGGTCAACTTCAGCAATCCACTGTGCGACGTGGTCGAGGAAGTAGCGATCGTGGGTCACAGCAATCACTGCGCCCGGGTAGGTCGACAGATGCTTTTCCAACCAGAGCACTGACTCGGCATCGAGGTGGTTTGTCGGTTCGTCAAGAAGCAGAAGATCAGGAGCTTCGATAAGCAAGCGACATAAAGCTACTCGACGTCGTTCACCACCGGAAAGGACACTGACAGGCTGATCCGGCGGCGGGCATCGCAATGCATCCATCGCTTGCTCGAGCTGCGAATCGATATCCCATGCATTGAGAGCATCAATTTCTGTTTGAAGCTTGCCCATCTCTTCCATGAGGGCATCGAAATCTGCGTCAGGGTTGGCCATTTCTTCAGAGATTTCATTGAAACGGGCGAGCTTGGCAAAGGTATCAGCCGCACCCATACGCACGTTCTCAAGAACGGTCTTGGAATCATCCAATTCGGGCTCCTGCATGAGGATTCCGACGGTGTAACCGGGGCTCAGGCGCGCCTCGCCATTACTGGGCTCATCCAAGCCAGCCATAATTTTGAGGAGCGAGGATTTGCCGGCACCGTTAGGTCCGACCATACCAATCTTCGCACCCGGGTAGAAAGCCATGGTGACATCGTCGAGGATGACTTTGTCACCAATGGCTTTACGAGCCTTAATCATTTGGTAGATGAACTCCGCCATGGATTCTCCGTTCAGGATCACGTGACATAACGCCGACTATGCGGCAGCCCCCTTAATGCTAAGGCACGGCGCGTGTTTTTGACATCTACGAGGACTATGCTGCGTCGCTTTCATCGGCTGATTGCACACTGTTCTCCCAGCGATCACGAGTCAGATCATCGTCTTGCGCGAGAATATGTTGACTTTCAGGAGAAACCCGCTCTGTTTCTCCGCCATCCGCCGCAAACTCTTCTGCTGGAGCAGTTGAAGACTCGGTGACATTGTTACTTGGATGTTGAGGTTTGAGGGCGACAGCCGGACCGAACACCAAATCGATCCCCATAAAACTGGCGTTAATGACCAGTTCGCTTCGGACCTGTTGATCTGGGCCTAACCACCCGCGAGCACTGGGTCGCCCACACACAATCACGGGAGTCCCCTTCTGGACACTTCGCGCAATATTTTGCGCTAAACGATCCCATACACAGACTGTGTACCACTTCGGCTCACGCTCTTCGTATTGGCCTGCATCCGTGATCCGCCACTGCGGAGCAGCCATTCGAAAGCGCAAACCTTTAGTTCCATTTTGCGCACTCATACTGCTCAGATCCGATCCGATCCGACCGCGAAGAACAACGCTTCCTTGGTTATCCATTATTTGTCCTTTCCTCATAGCCCCCAACATGGGGATGGATCCACTGTGCAGGGGAAAAGGACCTAAAGAAAGACCGGTAGCAGCGTCTGTGGAAAACGCCGATACCGGTACATTCTGTGGATAACTTTGGTGATTAGTTCTCTTCTTCGCCAACCTTTGGAATACCAAGTTCAACAACTTCACGCGCAACCTCACGGGCGTGTTCGCGCGTAATTGGTTCATGCGGGAAAAGAACTCGGCGATAGTATTCAAGTTCTTGGATTGACTCAAGAATGTCTGCCAATGCGCGGTGTCCGCCGTGCTTAACGGGAGCTTCCTCAAAAGCCTTGCGGTACCAGCGCTTAGCCAATTCCTTAATCGAGGAAACGTCAACCAGACGGTAGTGAAGGTAATCAATCACCAAGGGCATATTGGCTTCAAGGAACATCTTGTCTGTCCCCACTGAGTTTCCTGCAAGCAGTGCCTTTTTCGGGGTGGGAACAAAACGTCGGATATAGTCAAGAACCTGCTGCTGAGCATCTTCCATAGTGGTTCCGGAAGGGAGCTCATCCAAGAGGCCGGATGACGTGTGCATCTGGCGAACAAAATCATTCATTCCCTCCAAGGCTTCAACCGGAGGGGTAATCAAGACGTCAATACCGGGATCGACAATATTGAGATCCGCATCGGTGATCACAACCGCTACTTCGATCAAAGCATCACGAGTGACATCCAATCCAGTCATCTCGCAATCGATCCATACCAATGGTTCTTTCAAATCACTCACAGCTTTAAGTGTAAGCGCATGAATAGGATTTCACTGTCTGGCTTCTCAAAGTCCACGCCGGTTTACTGAGCTACGATAAACCTGACTACAACACTAGGAGTACGCATGACAACGGGCCAGTTTCCTCTTTCTCCTGATCTCATCGCTCAGGCATCAGACATTCTGAGCGAGGTCGTAGAGAAAACGCCGGTCATGCTTTCAGAGCGACTCAGTGACCTTACCGGAGTACCGGTCTACCTCAAGCGCGAGGATATGCAAAAGTGCCGTTCTTTTAAGGTGCGCGGCGCCTATTTCCGAATGAGTACCCTGAGCGAAGAAGAACGTCGCAGGGGTGTTGTCTGCGCATCCGCAGGTAACCACGCGCAAGGCCTGGCCTATGCGTGCGCGCAGCTCAAGGTGCGAGGAACCATCTACCTTCCCTCGAACACACCCAAGCAGAAGCGCCAGCGCATTGAAACCATTGGTGGCGACTGGGTGGAACAAGTCATTGTCGATGGAACATTCGACCGTGCCAATGCACAGGCTCAAGAAGCCGCGCGTCATTCGGGACACACCTACGTGCATCCCTACGATGACCCCCGCACCATTGCCGGTCAGGGCACAATCGCTGTTGAATTGGAAGAGCAGGTGCTTTCCGAGGCCGCGGCAGTTTTGGTCCCAGTCGGTGGCGGTGGCTTGCTCTCGGGTATCGCAACGTGGATCCGTTCGCGTTTCCCCAATATCAAGATCTACGGCGTTGAGCCCACAGGAGCCGCGTCAATGGCCGCAGCAATGGAAGCGGACCAGATTGTTTCCTTGCCCACTGTTGATCCATTCGTTGACGGAACTGCCGTTGGGCGTGCTGGGGAGCTTCCTTTCTCAATTGTTAAGGAGCTGGTCGACGACATTTTGGTTGTTCCCGAAGGGGCTGTCTGTACGGAGATGCTTGATCTGTACCATTCCGACGGCGTGATCGCGGAACCGGCAGGCGCATTGGCCTCTGCTGCGGCACGCATGTATTTCTCCGATGCAGAGCAACGCAATGAACTTCTGGGAGGAAAAGAAGGAGCGATTGTCGCAGTTGTTTCCGGCGGAAATAACGATATGACGCGCTACGCAGAAATCATGGAACGCTCACTGCGACATGAGGGTCTGCGTCACTACTTCCTTGTCACTTTCCCCCAACAGCCCGGTGCGCTTCGCAGCTTCCTCGAAGATGTTTTGGGGCCTGGAGACGACATTGTTCACTTCGAGTACACGAAGAAAAACAACCGCGATTCGGGACCGGCATTGGTCGGCATCGACTTGGCTGATCGAGAAGATATTACAGGTCTGCGTGCACGCATGGAGGCTTCCCCCCTTCACGTTGAAGAGCTGCGTCCCGACTCCGAGATTTATCGTTTGGTGATCTAAGCACTTCCCCCTCAACACCCGGCAGGATCTCAGGGAAACACCCTCCTCGCCGGGTGTTTTTATGCTGCGAGGGTATGGACTCGGGTATTGCTCACACGGACGTTAGGAGTCGAGTTGAAGCGATAGCCCTGGCCACGCAAGGTCGAGATGAGATCAGCTTCCGGAAGCTTAGTACGAAGGCGACGGATGTGCGCATCGATAGTGCGAGTTTGGGATTCAAGACCTTCGCCGTACCAAACCGATTCCAACAGTTCTTCTCGGGAAACGATCTCATCGGCATGTGCTGCAAGGTAGGCCAAGAGTTCATATTCCCTGTTGGAGAGCTTGACCGAATTCCCGTACACCTCTAGGCGACGGTGATCAAGATCGATATGCGTCGATGCCGGTGAGAGCTTCAGTCCTGCCAAAATATCGAGGAATTCTTCAAAAGAAGTGGAAGCAGACGACGTGACGGTTTCAGGGGTGTAAACAAGAGCCATGATGTATCCAAACTATTTTGGTACCGCACATACCACAGCCAGCGTGGTTCCTTAAGCGGTAGCGATTGACGGGTTGAAAGGTCAATCACATACACATTCGCGAGCACATGGAGCCGCACATGGGGCGGCAGGTCATGGTCGCGTGAAAAGTCATAGCTTCAGTCTATCGAATGATACAGATGTGTCAAAACGAAAGAATGTGAGGGTGGAAACACGGGAACCACACCCGCATTTCCACCCTCGCACACAGGCGGACTACTCAGTTCGCAAGCTGTTCACGAACGATCCGAGTTGCCTCAACAAGATTCTTCAAGGACTCTTCGGTCTCCGCATAGCCTCGGGTCTTCAAGCCACAGTCGGGGTTCGACCACAAGTTACGCAGCTCAATCGAGTCAGTAGCCAAGGTCAGAAGCTCGGTGAGTTCCTCAACCGAAGGCACACGGGGCGAGTGGATATCCCACACACCGGGTCCAACGCCATGGTTGAAGCCTTGCTCTGCAAGCTCAGGAAGGACTTCCATGCGCGAACGTGCAGCCTCGATCGAGGTCACATCCGCATCCAGTCCCAAGATCGCATCAAGAATCTGACCGAACTCCGAGTAGCACAGGTGGGTGTGAATCTGAGTATCAGGACGCACTCCGGCAGTTGCTAGACGGAAGGAGTCCACAGCCCACTTGAGGTAATCAGCGTGACGGGCCTGATCCAAAGGAAGCAGCTCACGCAGTGCTGGCTCATCGACCTGAACAACAGCAATTCCGGCGTCCTGAAGATCGGTGACCTCGTCGCGCAGAGCCAGACCGATCTGATCAGCAACTTCAGCCAAAGGCAAATCATTGCGCGGGAAGGACCATGCGATGATAGTGACAGGGCCAGTCAGCATGCCCTTAACCGGATGATCGGTCAGCGACTGCGCGTAACGCGCCCATTCAACAGTCATCGCGTGGGGACGGACAACATCCCCCCACAGGATCGACGGACGGGTGCATCGCGAACCATAAGACTGGACCCAACCGTTCTTCGTTGCGGCGAAACCTTCAAGCTGTTCAGCAAAGTACTGAACCATATCGTTACGCTCTGCTTCGCCGTGGACCAGAACATCCAGCCCAAGGTTTTCCTGAAGGCGAATCACTGATTCAATCTCTTCACGCATACGCTGCGCGTAGTCTTCGTCAGACAGCTCGCCCTTGGCCCAAGCAGCACGGGCGCGACGAATTTCCTTCGTCTGAGGGAAGGAGCCAATGGTAGTGGTCGGAATGAGTGGCAGGCCAAGGCGCTCGCGCTGAAGCTCATCGCGGACTGCAAAGTCTTCGCGCTCACGATCGGCCTCGGTCAAGCGCGCGACGCGCTCACGCAACTCGTGGCGAACCACGCCGGGGGCAGCAGCACGCTGAGCCAGAACCTCACGGGTCGCTTCAACGGCCTCGGAAATCGAATCCCAGCCATTGTTCACGCCGCGAGCGAGGGTGACAACCTCCCCGACCTTCTGGTCTGCAAAGGCAAGCCATGCGTGAAGGTTCGCGTCGAGTACAGGGTCATCCCACTTCTCCAGTGCGGTGTCATGGGGCACGTGCTGCAAAGAGGTCGAGGTCGAAACAGCGAGCGATGCGGGATTCAAGGCTTTGGCTGCATCAAGGCGAGCGATCGCGCTCTCCAAATCGGTTCGCCAGATGTTACGGCCGTCAACGACACCAGCAACCAGAGCGACCTTGGACAGGTCAACTGAGCCGGCCTCGGGAAGAGAACCACGGCACAGATCCAGTCCCAGGGCCTCGATGCCGGTGGAGGCAAGAGAGGCTGCAGCCTGTGCGCCATCGCCATAACCGATGGCCGCGAAGATCGCGGGACGCTTCTCCAGCTTGGCAAGAGCAGCAAAAACGCGAGTCGAGTACTCAATGAGGGTTGCGCGCTCAACGTGGAGGTTATCGGAGGCAAGCGCGTGCTCGTCAATCTGAACCCAAGGCGCTCCTGCCTCGGCAAGCTGGGCAAGAACATCAGCGTAGGCTGCAACAACGTCGTCAAGGCGTTCGAAGGGGTTGTAATCCGGTGTTGCCTAATCAGCCTTCGCGACGGCAAGGAAGGTCACGGGACCAACCAGCACCGGGCGAACGATGGTGCCCTCTTCCTTTGCAGAGACGAAGCGATCAACAATGGTGCGATCAGCGAAAGAAATCGGCGTATCGGGGCCAATTTCGGGAACCAAGTGGTGATAGTTCGTATCAAACCACTTGGTCATTTCCAGCGGTGCAACCTGCGCATTGCCGCGAGCCAGGGCGAAGTGCAGATCCAGCCCTTCGAAGGAACGGTAGCGCTCGGGAACCGCGCCCAGAAGCGTAATCGCATCCAGCACCTGGTCGTAGAGCGCGAAAGTTTCAGGGATCGACGCATCATCTTTGCCGAGGCCGAGCTCAACGAGGCGGTCATGAGTCGTCTTGCGGAGCTGGGCTTCCGTCGCGCGAAGCTCATCGGCGGAGATACGGCCCGCCCAGTAGGCTTCGAGCGCCTTCTTCAGCTCGCGGCCACGACCGATGCGCGGGTAACCCAGGATGGTCGCCGTAGGGAATTGAGTCATTTACTTATCCTTTGTCATCGTGAAATGGACGGGTCAACACTGGCTTGCAGAAACAAGGCCTGCAGCATCAAGCACATCGAGTGCAGGAGCCGCTTTATTGAAGGTATACATGTGGATTCCGGGAGCACCCGAGTCATGCAGGTAGCGAGCAAGACAACCTCCGATTTCGACTCCCATGGAATACATTTCTTGTGGTGAGGATGCTGACTCGAGCTTGCGACGAAGGTATTCGGGGAATA
>CALIEP010000038.1 GCA_938022345.1 uncultured Actinomyces sp. | reverse complement strand
TCAAGCTCGCCGATTTTGAAAAGCGACAGTCGGATGAGGCCGATAGTAAAGGTTCAAGGTTCGCAACCCCATTCGCGGTCTATTCCGACGCGGCATTGGATGTGGATCTAGGGTTTGAGCTCGGCACGTACGGAGCTTATGAAGGTATTTCAATCTCACCTTCGTGGATCACACTGCGCTCGTATTCACACGCAAGTCCCCTTGCAGACATCACTGGCTCTTCAGGCTGGGGCTTGCTCCCCATGTACTACCTTGTTCAATACAACGACTTGCAGACCGGCAAGCTTCTTGAACACCCAATTGTTCGCCGCATTCGCGTCAGCGACAAGGGCTTCCTTCCCCGCCCGCAAAACATCTCGGTGGACGAGGAAGACAACGGTACTTTCAGCGTGTCATGGGATCCGGTCGAAGGCGCTGACTCCTACTACGTCGTCTTTCTCAATTCCACCGATAAGGATGGAAAGCCCAGGCTCAACCCAAAGCTTGTTGCATCAACAAATCAGACCTCGTGGAATTCGGATCAGAGAGCTGATGACGAACCCCCACGAGACCGGACTCTGAACACCGCACTGGATGCATTCCTGACCGTCCAGGAAGATTCCAAAGGTAGCTCAAGCGAGGGCTGGCTGACAGACGAGGAGCTCGACCGTATCCTCAACAGCAAGGGAACGCAGGTTGCGGTAATCGCGAAGAAGAACGCGAAGATCTCGAAGATGTCCAATTTTATCGATATCGAAACTACCCTTGGAAATACACCTATTGAAATTGCTTTCAACGCACAGCGACAGCTCGGTCTGGATCGCTGGGGATTCGATAATTTAAGTGAGCTTCCCGCTCAAATCCCCATGACGATGGCCGATGGACACACTCGTATGCAGACTCTGATTGTCGATCCCGAAAAGAGCTGGGTTGAGAGCTCAAACCCGAAGACGGTCAACGATCCTCGAGCAAAACTCCACGTCGTCTACCACATCGGGAATACTCGCTTTACCAGCTCCTACATTATCAATAACTTCGATCCCTCAACCTACACCGAGGATCTCCAGAAGCTGAATAAGGATCAGGAAGAGGCACATACCGGTTACTTTGCGCCCAACCTGAGCTACACCAAGGAAGTCCAGAAGAAGGAATCCAAGGACAATGTGGCGCGAACCTTCCCAGATACTCCCGTGCAGGTGCTGGGGACAACGCCGCTGTCAAAGTACATCGCTGCGAACTTGATGATGGGATACACAAATATCGACCTTTCACAGTTCCCAGAAGCAGAATCTGGCTCACGAATTGACGCGGCACTGGAGGAGGCAAAAGATCAAAACGGTCTGGTTCCCTTCATTATTGGCCGCCAATACTCATTCAAAGACAAGATTCTTCATGTCACTTTGGGAACTGAGGGGGCAACCGATCAGCATCTTGCACCCAAGGATTATTCGGGCCAGATCAATAGCAAGGCCGACCAAGTGGTCACAGAGATCATCAAGCCCGGAATGGATGAGGAAACCAAGGTCCGAACCATTAACTCCTGGATCATTAACCATGCAACCTACAACTATGACGGGTTGTAAGGAGGCCACAAGGTCTGGGAGAAGACGGGTACTCTGACGCCTGAATACAC
>CALIEP010000037.1 GCA_938022345.1 uncultured Actinomyces sp. | reverse complement strand
AAAGAGGCATCATGCAATAAGTGTGCCACGTCTAGCCTTGAGAGGCCTGATGTGACCGCTTTAAGAACGCAATGCCCACCACAAGTGTTCATCCCGAGCCGCAGGGATTTCCGAGTCGAAAACAAAGCTACGACGCATCCCCGCGGGAGAAAACCCGCATCCTTGGATGAAGCGAATAGTCAGCGCATCTTCTGGCGCAACCCACAACCGCATTGACTCCGGGTGGAGAGTATCCACAAGAGCTGCTAGCAGACGCGATGCATGTCCGATACGCCTAAAACTACGGTGCACGTAGAGGCTGCTGATTTCTTGCCCCTCTGGAATGACGCGTCCCGACGGCTGCTCAAGTTCCAGAGCGGGGGCATGCGAATATGCGATGAAACCAACGGGAGTCTGTTCTTCAAGAGCAACCAAGGTCTGCCCCTGCGTTGGCCTGTTTCCAGCAAGAGTTTCTTCCCACATCTGACGTGTCTGCGTCAGAACCTGTGCGCGAAGCGGATGCGCTGCAGGCAGTGCACAGGCATTGAAGACTTCAGTGAAAAATTCTTGAGCCATTGCAGCAATGGCAGCGGCATCACTGGAAGTTGCTGGGCGAACGCTTCGATTTGTCATGCGCGATCCTCCGGCACCACTTCAGCAGTAAAGACGCATCGTCCTGCAAGCTCCTGCGCAAGGGCACGAACGTCTTCAGCTTGGACCGCTTCGATTCGAGCAAGCGCAGCATCAACACTGAAGTAACGACCACTCAGCTCAGCGCGTCCCAAGCGGGACATGCGAGAAAGCGTATCTTCCAACCCCAGTGCCATACCGCCGCGCAGCTGCCCGCGAACTCGAGCAAGCTCGTCGTCGCGCGGGCCAGTTTCGGCCAGCTTTTCAAGCTCCCTCTGCATGAGCTTTTCAACCTCGGAAGCTCGTTCTGGTGCCGTCCCGGCATACATTCCCCAGGCTCCCGTATCCGAATACGGGGAGTCAAAGGCATATGTCGTATAGGCCAAGCCACGCTTCTCGCGGATCTCTTGGAAGAGTCGCGAAGACATTGAGCCGCCCAGAATAGAAAGCAAAACCGACATCACGGGACGTCGATCGTCACCGGCACGCATCGACGGGCCACCAACAATGACATGTGATTGTTCAATATGACGGTGGCGCGTTGAACGCACTGGTTCACAAGCTGACGACCACGATCCCTGCGTCGAACGCCTCGGACGCGGAGCTCGCTGCTCCTCTAATTCTTTTGCCCACGTAGGATGCAAGGAGCGCTGCACTTGCTCGACAAGTTCATCGTGGTTGACGTCCCCTGCTGCGGCAATAATCAGCGAAGAGGGCGCGTAAACCCGACGGTAGTAGTCCCACACATGGTCTCGTTCAACGGCGCGAATCGTTTGGGCGCTTCCACCAACCGGACGTCCCAAAGAGTTATCGCCAAACACTGCCAATTGGAAAGCCTCGTGGACAACCTCGAGAGGATTGTCTTCTGACATCGCGAGCTCATCGAGGATGACCCCGCGTTCGATCTCAAACTCTTCTGGATCGATCAGGGAGGCAGAAATCATGTCTCCCAATACTTCAACAGCCATTGGCGCGTCTTCGCTCAGCACGCGCGCCCAATAGTTTGTGTGTTCTTTTCCGGTTTCCGCATTGGACTCACCGCCAACCGCATCAAATGCTTCGGCGATATCAAAGGCACTTCTCTGCGCGGTTCCTTTGAAGAGGAGGTGTTCAAGGAAGTGGGTCGATCCGGCACTCACCTCATCCTCGTCTCGCGAACCAGCCCCAACCCACCAGCTCAGTGCCAGTGAACGTGTTGCCGGCACCTTCTGACTAATGATCCGAAGACCATTAGGCAGGACACTTCGTTGAACAAGCGCCCCTGAATCCTCCCATTCTTCAACCCCATGCGTTGTTTCCAGTGAAAGCTGGCGGAAACCCTCAGTTGTCATTAATGTGTCTCTTTTTCCGTTGCCGAGGACGCGCTTGCCTGATGTCCTTCTGTGCCCTCAGCGGTGGTGGCAGTCTTGCCTACAGCGTAGGAAGCCATACCAGCGGAGGCTGGAGTCTTTGCTGAGGCAGAAGTTGCGGCCTCGTGAGAAGAAGTGGAGCTTGCCGAATTTGACTTCTTCTGAGTCGAAGACTAAGCAGTTGGGTGCGTCGCCT
>CALIEP010000036.1 GCA_938022345.1 uncultured Actinomyces sp. | reverse complement strand
GCCACTGCTGTTTGAAGTCAGCATTGATGTTTACAGCTTTAACAAGATCTTGACAGTCATCAAAGACGCCGTCGACTGCGACATTACGATGTTGTCGTCAAGGAGGGAGAACATCTGTGCGCGCTGGAAGGGAGTCATGCGTCCGGCGGGGGTGAGCATGACGACGCTGAGCCCTATGCGGCCTCGGAGCGCGTATTCCGCAGCGCTTCCGGTGTCACCCGACGTTGCGCCAACAATGGTCAGCCAATCACCGCGTCGTCCCAGCTCATATTCGAAGAGCTCACCAAGAAGCTGCATTGCCATGTCTTTAAATGCAGCCGTAGGACCATTAGACAGGTGGGCAAGCCAAAGGTTTTCTTCTGCATTCACACACGTAACCGGGACAATTTCGGGGTCCGAAAATACGGGGGTACGGTATGCGCGAGCGCAGATACCTTCAAGATCCTCACGCGGAATGTCATCGATGAAGAGCGCCAGTACCTCAGCAGCAAGAGCGGCATAGCCGTGCTGAGTGAGCACATCCTGCCAACGATTCAGCTGCTCAGCGCTGAGCTGAGGGTATGTTTCGGGCAGGTAGAGCCCACCGTCCGGCGCTAGACCTGCGAGCAAAATATCGCAGAAAGAGGCGGAAGCGGCCTGAGGATCTCTGGTCGAAATGTAACGCACGCTCTCACCCTACCGTGAGCGGGTGGCTCGAGAAGGATGAAGCGTTTCATCTGAGACGCTTTGTAGAGAGAAGCAGAAAGTAGACGCAAATGCCCGCCAGGCGATTTAGGCTACTGGCATGAGTGAAATGTCTTCGCTTCCTTTCCCCTACCGGGTTGGGCAAGCAATTGATGTCCATGCATTTGCAGATCCGCAGTCAGATTTCGGGGAGAAAACGCTGTGGCTTGCATGCCTTGAATGGCCGGGAGAAATCCCTCTTGAAGGGCATTCGGATGGCGATGCTGCCGCACACGCCACCTGCGATGCACTCTTGGCCGCCGCGGGACTGGGAGATCTGGGAACAAACTTTGGAACCGATCG
>CALIEP010000035.1 GCA_938022345.1 uncultured Actinomyces sp. | reverse complement strand
CCAGCAAGCTAACTCCGGTGAGCTGCCCGACGTCCTGAACCTGCCCCCGGGATTTGCATACAAGCTTGCGGACACCGGACTTCTTGGCGACCTTGACAAGGTTGAAGGTGCGAAGGTCTCCGAGTATGTCGACAGCGCTGCAAAGTCCTACCAGTTCCAGGGCATCGAGGGTCACTATGGATACCCCTGGTACATGGGTACCGATCTGAACTGGTACAACGTTGGCAAGATGAAGGAAGTGGGTATCGATACCTCTAAGCTTCCGACCACCCTCGACGAACTCTTCTCGATGGCCTCAGATGTCGCTAAGGCCAGCAACGGCGAGGTCAAGATGATCTCCTCCGTTCCCGACATTGGTACCTTCTCTGCTGCTGGTATCGATATCTACAAGGACGGCAAGTTCGTCTTCAACACCGATGAAGCTGCCAAGATCATCGACCAGTTCCAGAAGGCCTACAAGGATGGCGCAATGCCCGCCGAGGCGCTGAACGCTGACTACCAGGGCAATGCAGCACTCTACAAGCAGGGCAAGAGCACCTGGACCACCGGTTCAGCTGGCTTCGCATCCGCGCTTAAGGCAGATGCTCCTTCTCTGATCGATCAGACCGAGGTTACCCCGCGCATCGGCCACGCACCGGTGTTCATCCAGGGCATCTCGGTTGCGAAGAATTCTAAGAACCAGGCCGCTGCTGTAAAGTTCGCGCAGTACGTGACCAATACGAAGAACCAGGTTGAGTTCGTCAAGATCGCTCAGGGCTTCTTCCCCGGAACCAAGGCTGGTAACGAGAAGCCCGAGGCTTTCACCTCTGTTGTCTCTCTTGACCTGCAGAAGAAGGCCACTGAGCTGGCCGCAAAGGAACTGCCCAACACCGTTGAGCAGTCTCCGCTGCAGTTCACCGATGAGATGGGTACCTACGTCAAGCAGCAGCTTGCTCTTGCCGTGAAGGGCGAAATCTCCTCGAAGGATGCCCTTGATAAGGCAGTCAAGTACTGCAACGACAACCTGGCAAAGTGATTCTCTGATCACTTGGTGGTGTTGGGAGCTAGCTTCTCCCAACACCACCGTCCCCGCCGCTCTTGTTTTCAGTGGCGGCTCTGTGTACCGAGTTCCTTTGGGATAAGGAGGAACAACACATGAAATCCCATTCGAGGCTAACTCCCTATCTTCTGCTTGCGACGGCGGTCATTTGGGTCTTGGTATTTTCCATCTGGCCCTTCTTGAACACCGTTGTTCTTGCATTTACTGATGCGCGCCCGCTCAAGCCTGCCAAGTTTGTTGGACTGACGAACTTTGTCACTCTCTTCAGTGATGAGCGCTTTGGCTACGCTCTGACAACCTCACTGGTTTACGTTCTGGTCTGTGTCCCCCTACTGACTTTCTTGCCCCTTCTTCTTGCGCTACTTGTGGAGAAGAAGGTCCCCGGAATTTCTATTTTCCGGACGAGCTATTACTTCCCGGTCATCGCCTCGGTCGTGGTGGTCGGTATCATCTGGTCCTGGCTGTTCGACTCGAAGGGCCTTATTAACCAATCGCTTCAATTTGTTGGAATGACGGACCACTCGATTAACTTCCTCGTTGATCGCTGGCTCATTCTTCTGTCGTCAACGTCGCTGACAGTGTGGAAGGGCCTCGGCTACTACATGGTCGTGTATCTTGCGGCTCTTGCCGGCGTGAATAAGGAACTACACGAGGCCGCCGCACTGGATGGTGCGGGCGCATGGCGTCGTTTCTGGACCGTGACCGTTCCTGCCGTCAAACCAGCGATGTTGCTGATCTCTGCGCTCATTACGGTCTCGGCAATGCGAATCTTCTCTGAGATTTACGTGCTGACCAATGGATCTGGAGGTCCAGGCGGTCAAGCTCAGTCAATTGTGATGTTGATTCAAGCAACCGGAAAGGGGCTCCGCGGAAATCTTGGCTATGCCTCCGCGCTCTCGGTAGCTCTCTTCTTCCTGACTATTGGTCCTATCTTGCTGGTTGCGTGGATTAATCAGGGACCTGAAATCCGTGCTGCTATTCGCCTGCGAAAGAAGTCCAAGGTGGCACAGAAGGCTCATGAATTAAGGCTTAAGGAACAATCATCTCTGAAGGAGACGAATGTTCACGTTGGACGCGAAGAACTTGCCGAGGCATGCGCATCAAACACGGAGGGGATCAGGCAATGAGTACCGCAACCGTGAATACTCGAAGTGAAACCCCCAGACGTGAGCTTCCGTGGAGGCGACGTGGAGAAGCAGGTTTTGACAAGCCAACGCTTCCCGGTTTTATCGGTCGTTATCTGCTGTTACTTTTCTGTTTCGTTATCACTGTTGGCCCCTTCCTTTGGGAACTCTCGACATCTCTGAAAGGGCCCGGGGATGATATTTACGCCTTCCCTCCCAGCCTGATCCCCAGTAACCCAACGCTGGATAATTACTCAGAAGTATTACGAACAGTTCCTGTCATTAGCTACGCCTGGCACTCGCTGCTTGTTGGTATTGGAACAGTGCTGACAAATGTTGTTTTCTCTACCTTTGCTGGTTATGCCTTCGCGCAAATGAAGTTCAGGGGCAAGGGGCTGTTTATGGCAATCATGCTGTCAACACTTCTGCTTCCCGGTGAAGTAACGCTGACTTCTCAGTACTTGACCATCAAGTCTTTGGGCGCTGCGAACAGCCTTGTTGGGGTCTTCCTTCCGGGCGCAATTTCGGCAATGAACGTGCTGCTGATGTACACCGCAGCACGTGCTATCCCAAATTCGATTCTGGACGCAGCCGCAATTGACGGTGCAACGACATACCAGCGTCTACGCCACATCGTGTGGCCAAATGTCAAAGGTATGGCATCGGTTGTGGCGCTCATGTCCTTTATCGGTGCGTGGGATGACTTCCTGTGGCCATTGGTTGTTTTGAACGAGCCCGAAAAGTACACCTTGACGGTTGGTATGCAGTATCTCCAATCATCATTCGGTACAGACCAACGCGTCGTTGCCGCTGGAACGATGATTGCTTTGATCCCCTTGATCGTTCTCTTTGCCTTTGCACAGAAGTACTTCTTCAAGGGCGTTGAGGCAGGCGGCGTCAAGGGCTAAGTATCGGCCAGTGATCGCTTTATGGGCTCTTCAGAGTTGAGTGTGGGTGGAGGCGTCTAGGCCTCCTGCGATATCGCATGGAGTGTAGGTGCCAAACAAGAAGGGAACGCAGCTACCGAGTTCGAG
>CALIEP010000034.1 GCA_938022345.1 uncultured Actinomyces sp. | reverse complement strand
CGCAATCGCTAATCTGATCGCTCGGCGTAGAGCGCCACAAGGTCAGTGCTTCGCGGGCGTCATCCAGACGCCCCGTTCGCAAGCCAACCATTGTGCGTACTCCGTGAACTGCGTGCATCGAAAAGCCCTGGTCCGATACGAAGGTCGCAAGCGAGGTAATCAGTTCATCAATTTGGTCAATCGAGACCGCAGGGTTTCGGCCTGCAGCGGCCACCGCACTCTTGAAAAGCCATGCGAGTTCTTCGGTCTGTTCGGGAGTAAAGTCCGTTGAGTTCTTTTCAAAGCGGCTCAGAAGGAGTGAGACCGGAGCCAGTGCCTTCCATTCTTCATTGCCCTGCTGATAGGACAAAGTCAGAGCGAGGTAGGCATCGATCTGCAATTCAGCCTCGCCCTCCAGTGCGTCTGCCCAGACAACCGCCTGTGCGACTTGGCTACTACGCGCCGGTCCCCATGGAAGCTGGGAGGTGTAGTCGAGGAGTTCGCGTACGTCTTCAGCGTTTGGCATAGGAGGTCCTTCCGAGCGTTGGAGAGTCAGTTATCGGCAGTGCCGAGTGCAGAATCGAGTAGTGAGCCCAAGAGCTGTGCCGCCCAAGCCCTTTCTTTGGGTCCCAAAGATTGGCGTCCCGCCAAGAGGCTTTGGACGTAGAGCCCGCGCAGGACACTGACGGCGGTTTGCGGGGAACGGCTTGCCACGATCAATCGTGTCACCAATGAATTCGAACGATTCAGTACCAGTCTGGGCGGCTTGGAATTTGCGAAGGGATCGGTAACCCCCATGATTCCCGCCCACAGTTTCGAGGCCTGAGCCTGGGAATTGCGCTGAACGTGGCGTTCTGCGAAGTCTGGGTCAGGCAGGTAGAGTGCCGGCAGAGTGATCGGCGTAAAGCGGCGCAGCACCACTTCGCAATCAGAGGGGTCGATCGCCTCGGCCGCGAGCAGCATGAGGTCCATGGCCTCTGCCTGTTCCGACAAACTACATTCTTCGAAGGCGTCAAGCAGCTCTGAGGGGTCGACCAGTTGAAGTTTCTGCGCCAGGGTCGAATAACGGGGATCCGTCATCAGCGCATTGATGAGCTCTTCGTCGTAGGCATAGCCCGCATTCACCAAGACTATGGACTGTGAGGCGGCGACATCGGCTAAGGCTCGGTACTGATCGACGGTACGCGTGTAGCGGATTGTCTCCTCTAAGGAGAGGAGCGTCAGTATGGGAGCGGCTCCGACTGTGCTTTCCATGGGAACATAACGCGCTGTGAGGTCAAGCATGTAAGGGTCGCGCATAGCGACGGCACGTAATCCCATCGCATGGGTGGAAATGAACTCGTTAAAACGCGAAGGTGAATGTTTGGCCATCTCCTCGAGCCAGGTGCGAATCTCACTTCCAATAGCCTCGCGGGTGTTTTCCAAGAGCTCATCGTCGCTGAGCTGCTCGCGGGAGGCGGTCAATCGCAAGTAGTTTGCATTCCCAATGAAACGAACGAAATACGCCCACTGCGGAACGATTCCTTCGCAGGTTCGCGACACCAGCATCTTCTTTGCATATACCGTGTGGTTGGAGCTAGAGAGCGTATTCGGGCGCTGCGAAACAACCGCGATACCTTTGACTCCAGCGGCGGGAACATCGATGGGGATGATGTCCATCCCTGAGGAGGAAAGATGCTCGTCGCACCACTGCTGTTGTTGTGAAGGCTCCAGTTCCCATACCGGCGTCTCATTCCCGTGGAAAGTCGAAGCGGAGTCGGAACGTACTTCAATCGATATCGGAAGTAGCGAAGCGAATTCATCGACCAACGCGCGAACGGTATCAGGATCGATCCAGGGCTCGCCGGGGTGGGCCTCGAGAACCACTTCGGTACCGGCTTCACCCAGGTTGTGGGGGTCCGAGGCCGAGAGGGGCTGTGTGGTGTAGGTGCCTTCCGTCTTTCCTTCCCAGATTACGGTGGGGGAATTGGGAGACTTAGCCGAGCGTGAATAAACGGTGATTGAGTCAGAAATCATGAAGCACGAGAGCATGCCGATCCCGAACTGGCCCAGGAAGTCACTGCGAGCCATTCCCAATTCATCACGTTTTGATGAGGCGCCAATAGTCGAGAGCAGTCCCGCAGCTTCCTCTTCTGTCAGTCCGATTCCGCTATCGCGGCACTTCAGGGTGCGTCCCTCAATTGTGATGGTGACGCGGCGCGGGCAGTCAGGGTCCAGTGCGCTCCGGGCCTCAATAGCGTCGAGGCCATTTTGAAGGAGTTCGCGAATGTATACGCGCGGACCGGAATAGAGATTTCGGGAGAGAAGGTCAACCATCCCCCTGAGGTCCACTTGGAATGTTGACATTCACTTCCCCTCTGATGTGGCCTTTTCGTCGCTCGTTCCGGTAGAAGAACGACGATCCAGTCGTTTTGCGGAAATAAGATCCTTGAGACTGACAATAATAACGCCTGCCAGAATTAAAGCCATACCCGCGATATCGACAAGCGTGAAATGGGTTCCAACGAGAAGGAAAGAAAAGAAAGTCGCGGAAATTGGCTGAAGGCAGGAAATGAGGCTTGCACGTACCGGGCCGATATCGCCGACTCCCTGCAAGAACAGCGTGAATGCGAAGGTCGTGCCAATTAAGACCAGTCCGGCCATGGCCATCACCGAGATGAAATCCCACTTAATGGAGTAGGACCAGACGCGAACACCGAGCCCTAAAATTATCCCGCC